>QNAO01000071.1 GCA_003641785.1 Thermotogae bacterium | reverse complement strand
GAACAATTACCTAAGGACTGGCTCTAAAATCTTCCACCTTTCTTTTCCATTCTCTTCCTGTACTCAGACATCTTTCTGTCACTTTCTTTCATGAATCGGGCAAGCTTTTTTTCAAAATCGGTTTTACCAGCGGTTCTTCGATCTTTTCTCTGTCCATTGCTTTTTTGCCGTTCCTTTAACGACAGTTCCCACTTACCGTCTCTTGTTTTACCTATTACTTTCGCCGTAACTTCCTGACCCTGCTTCAAGTGGTCTTCCACTCTTTTGACGTAGCGATTGGCAATCTTAGAAATGTGAATGAAACCAGCTTCTCCGGATTCTAATTGCACTACAGCTCCGTACTTTGTTATCTGTGTTACCTTGCTCTTTACAGTATCTCCAACCTTAACCACGAACTGCCCCTCCTCAGTGATTTATAAAGAGTTATCAATATTCCACACCTTCGTATTTCTTGCGGAACTTTTCTATCCTTCCTTCAGTGTCAATCAGGAGCCCTGCGCCCAATCCTCCTTTATAAAGAGGATGACAATTCGAGCACACATCAATTCGTATGCTCTCCTTAGTTGACCAAAATGTGTGCTCAGCCCCACACGCGCATTTGACTGTTATGAGCTTCATTTCAGGGTGTATTCCCTTTTTCATCAAAATCACCTCTTAATCAGTGTTTTTATCGGATACCTTTTAAATGATAGCACATAATCATTACGAGTCAACTGGCAAACAGAAATTTGGCTCAGTTTCCTGCGCCGGGCTTTTTTGTGTATAACATGTGACACACGCTATTCATAAAGAGACAATGCTATGACCTTTTCACCATCCATCACTTGAGATAAAGTCTGGAGCGTGTCTGTAGTCAACAAAAGCAGACCGTCTTCTGTTGCCAAATACAGATAATCTCCCGAGGCAAGTACATCGTTTATTCCCAAAATATCGATGCTATCTACGTATTCGAGATTGCCATTGAGAACTGTCAACCCATCTAAGTCAACAACATATACTTGCCCGTCATGAACATATAGATGTGAAGGAGAATTGAGATCTACCGAGCTCTCCTGTGTTTTCAATGGATTTGATGGATCAGATACATCGAGTTTCACAACCTTTGAATCGTCCAACACATACGCGGTATTATCAACTACATAGACGTCTGAAATGCTTGTGCCGTTGTAGAAACCCTCCTGCCATGGGTTATAGGCATCCAGGGCATTGATCACTACGAGTTTAGAATCCGAAGGGATGTATATATGCGCTCCACTGACGAACAAGCTTTCTGCATTTTCAACGTTCACCTCTGATACCAAGCAAATATGAGTTTCATCCGAAACATTGAGAAGGATCAAACCGCTTGAATCATTTGTTACACAGCCATACAAAGTCTGAGCAACAATTCTCTGTAGTGGCCTCAGGGTAGAGATTTGAATTCCCGAACCTGTTGTAACAGAAGTTGCCTCAACACTCAAAGTTTCAAGCTGAACAATGTCCATTTCTTCGTTTCCAACAACATATGCTTTATTTCCATACACATCAAGATCTCTTACTTGTGGCAGATTCACTCGAGATGATAAAGCAGGAGTACTATCAACATAATCAACAACGTAGAGTCCGCTGTCAGTTAGCGTGACTACGCTCTCAGGTTGAGCGTATTCACCTACACGGAACCACCAAAGTGGTCCTTCAACAACGTGTGATCCGTCCTTAACCGCAACTTTCCAATAGTAGGTTTTTTTGTCTTCGAGATCACGGATCAATACGAAATTATCCGAAAGGTTCTGCCTTATCAGTGGTGGATCTTGACTTTCTCCAAAGTAGATATCGTATGCAAGTGAGTCACCTTCTGGATCTGTGCACTCCCAGCTTAAAACTACCTCGGTAGCTACTCCCGTTGCTCCATTTGAAGGTGATGGATCACTCGGCTCAGATGGGGGAGAGTTGCCCAATCCAGCGGTTGTGAAACTCCAAATAGGGCTCGATACAACGTGCCCATGCCCATCATCTGCCTTAACTTGCCAAAAGTATTCTGTGTTAGGTATCAAATCTGATGCAATTGCAAATGGCTCATTCGTTTGACAAAGAAGCTGCAGAGGAGTACTCCTCGAGTCAAGAAACACCGAAAAACTAATATCATCACCATCCTCGTCGGAACACTGCCATGTGAGAGTCGCAGGTACTGAAACACCGGATACACCATTTGGCGGATAAACGTTAACAGGTACTGTGGGAGACACGTTTGTTCCAGAAGAAGCTGTCGTGAATCTCCATGTGGCGCTTTCAGAGCTGTATTCCCCATCAGAAGCCCTGATCTTCCAGTAATACGTAGTTTCAGGTTTCAGAGAAAAGACATCGTAGCTGTTGTTTGTGGTGAGTTGATATTCCGAAGGGGGGGTGTTCTCTGAAAAATATATGGTGTATGTCAAGGCGTTGTTGTCTGGATCGTTACACGTCCAGTGAAGTGTCACTTGCGTTGTAGATAAATCTGTCGAATTGTCACTTGGTGCCATCAAAACAGGCACTTTTGGCTTTCTGTTTGCACAAAAGACAGTTGTGAATTCCAGCAGTGGAGTCTCCACTTTGTGACCATGTGAATCATCTGCGATAACTTTCCAGTAGTACTTCGTAGAACACTGTAGTTCACACATCTTTTCCCTTTTTGGACCTGAGTAAAACTCTTGTAGATTCTGTTCTGTATCTCCAAGCTTCACAGTAAATGTCAGAGCATCATTGTCTGGATCGGAGAAATCCCAAGATAATTTTACATTTGTTGCCACCTCTGTTGCTTTATCACTTGGAGAACATGAATTAAAAACGGGAGCGGAATTACCTGAAGGCGGGGCGCTACAAGAGATCGCAATGAGTAAAACACTGATAGAGAATATCCAAATCAACAGATCTCTTCTCTTCACCTTAAATCACACCCCTTTCCTGGGGGTCATGAATATGTTACGCTACGGCGACGTCCGGTTCTGTTAGTGTTATTATATAACTTAGAGCGGGCAAATCTGATTGGCGAGTTTGCTCAATTTGTACTGAATACAGATAGAATTATATCACGCCTAAATGCAATTTAACTTTAAGATCTCTTGCGTAAGTATTTTTTTTCATATAGTTACCTATAGTGTATGGCTGCATTCCTTGAGAATGGGGGGAAAAGGCATGGATGATAAAAAAACACTATTAAAAAAGATTTCAATGCTACAAGATCAAATTGAATCCTACAAAGCTCGTGAAGCGCAGATGGAGCAAATGATAATGGAATACAATGAGTTCATCAAAAAACAGTTTGAAGTTTACGATGATTTTATCAAAGACATAGGAACCAGCAGGTTGATAGATCCTGTTACCAGGGTTTATTCTGACGAGCACATAATGAAGCTGGTCACGTATTACCATCAAAAGGCATTTGAAGAGGGTACGAGCTATGCTATTCTAATGGTACGACTACAATCACCTCACGAAGAGCAAAGTTTGGTCAATGTTGCAAAGTTCCTCAAGAGAGTGGTCAGAATTCCAATGGATAGTGTAGGGCGATACAGTGATGACACGTTCCTTGTTCTTCTGACGGATATAAAAGAAGACGACATGCCAAAAGTAGTTCAGAGAATCGAGAATGGCGCAAAGGATTTAGGATCATTGAGAGTAGCAGCTAGATATTATCCAAGTGAGGACTTCAATCTTGAAAACATCATTAGTTCCATGGAGGAAGAGCTTCTAAATGGGTAGTATGACGGTGTATGGCGGACAACCTTTAAGAGGAAGTGTGAAGATTTCAGGTGCCAAAAACGCCGCCCTTCCCATTTTGGCGGCGAGTCTTTTATCTTCAGAAAGGGTTATTCTGAGGAATATTCCTGATTTAACAGATGTCCAGACAATGATCGAGATTCTCAGAGCTGTTGGGAGCGCGGTTTCTTTCAAAGATGGATGTGTTGAAATAGAACCTCCTTTGAGTCCGAATACATCTGTTCCATATGAGCTTGTCAGGAAGATGAGAGCTTCCTTTAATGTTCTGGGGCCTCTTGCCGCAACATACGGAGACGCTGTCGTGTCCCTACCAGGAGGATGTTCGATAGGTGTAAGGCCGGTCAACTATCACATTACAGGCCTCGAGAGTTTAGGTTTCAAAATTGATATCGTCCATGGATTTGTGAGAGCATCGCTAAAGAAAAAGAAAAAGGAAGTTGTAATATCACTTCCCTTTCCAAGCGTAGGGGCTACCGAACACATAATGACAGCCGCCGCTGTTATGAAAGATCTGCACACGGTCATAGAAAACGCTGCAGCAGAACCAGAAGTAGAGGATCTCGGAAATTTTCTGAATGCCATGGGCTGTCGGGTCATTGGGGCGGGAACGCGTCATATTGAGATATTCGGAACGCGAGAGCTTCTGCCGTGCGATTACACAATTATTCCTGACAGAATAGAAGCCGGAACATACGCTGTGGCAGCCGCAGCCACAAGAGGACACGTGGAGATATCTAACGTTGAAGTAAAACACTTATCTGCTTTCACAAATGTGTTGAAAGAGACTGGCACAACATTGGAGATCGTAAAACCGAGAACAATTATAGTGTCTATGAAAGATAGACCGGCAAATGTTAGGGTAACTGTAGAGCCATATCCAGGTTTTCCAACGGATCTCCAGCCACAGATGATAGCTTTTCTCTCCATTTCTCAGGGCACATCTGTCGTAACAGAAACGGTTTTCAAGATGCGCTTCCATCACGTTGATGAGCTCAAAAGAATGGGAGCAAATATTGAATTAACCAATGGAACCGCGATTATTCAAGGAGTCAGCAAATTAAGTGGTGCTGATGTTAACGCAACAGATTTGAGAGCGGCGGCAGCTCTGGTCATTGCAGGTCTTATGGCTGAGGGGAAAACTGTCGTTCACGATGTAGATCAGATTTTCAGAGGTTATGAGAAAATCATGGAAAAGCTATCTGCTTTGGGCGCGGAAATCAGTTATGAAGGGTAATGATTTTCAGAAAGTTTCCGAATTTTTCCGCAAACAGATGAAATCCTGTACCCTTTGTCCCATCAACTGCAAAATAAATCGATACAGAATGCATGGTCGATGCAAAGTAGGAATTCTTCCCAGAGTTTCGAATGCTCTTCTGCATTTTGGTGAAGAGCCCCCTATTTCTGGCAAAGGCGGTGCAGGAACAGTATTTTTCTCTGGATGCAATTTGAGATGTATCTACTGTCAAAACATGTTTTTCAGCCAGAAAGCTCATGGTGTTGAACTAACACCTGAAGATCTGGCAGAGATTTTTCTCGAATTTCAAGCAGAAGGCGCTGAGACCCTCAATCTTGTGACACCAACTCCCCACCTTTCCGGAATTGTTGAAGCCCTTCATATAGCCAATTCTAAGGGTTTTCCCCTGCCCGTTGTGTACAACACCAGCGGTTATGAGTCAACGCAAACTTTAAAGATGATGAATGGTATTGTAGATATTTATCTTGCCGATCTCAAATACAGTAGTAACGATACTGGCAAAGTTTATTCCGGTGTTCAAGACTATTTTTCAGTTGCTAAAAAAGCAATTATTGAAATGTATCATCAAGTCGGAGCGTTTAAAGAATCAAATGGCAAGGG
>QNAO01000070.1 GCA_003641785.1 Thermotogae bacterium | reverse complement strand
GAGACATCATGAACAAGGAAGATATCATTGATATGGTTGAAAAGGTAATTGAAAAAGGAACAATAAAAAAACATAATGGACTCAAATCGATTCAAGCGGTGATTCAAAATTCAAAGGAAGTAAGACAACTCGAAATGTTTCTTGGAGCACTGAGAAATCTCCCAAAATTACATCAATACAAGGGCGTAGAGTCATTTTATAAAGAGATGAAAAAACTGATGCGCGCAGATAATCATACACAAGGTCTGCTTGAAGACTACAAAACCTGGGCGTACATATTTGGTACAGCTGCTAGACTGGTGGCTGCAAAGGAAAAGAACAGCTTCAATAATCCTCCAAGATCTGAGCGTGCACACCGCCCTCCAAAAAAGCTTACTTCACAGCCTGCTATAGAAGGACAACTGGCAAAAAAATTAAAATCAATTAAAGAAGATCTGAATAAGAAGAACAAAACTTAATGAACTGAATCGAGCTGCCTTTGCTTTAAAACTGAGTGCAGATGTAATGACTCATTTCCTATGGCAAATTCTGCACTTGTGTGTGGTATAATGATTTAGTAGAATATTTGAACATATGTTCAAATATAGAGGTGATAAACTATGGCGGAAGTGTGTGAAGTCCACAAACAACACATGGACAAGATTCTCAAAGTCAAGAAAAAGTTGCCTTCTCAGGAAATCGACCTTGAGGTCTCAGATTTTTTTGACGCTCTTGGCAATCCCTCTCGTTTGAACATAGTTTTTGCTCTAATGGAGGATGAACTGTGCACGTGTGATTTATCAAACATCAGCAATCTCTCTGTTTCAGCTGTATCACATCAGCTCAGAATTTTGAAGGATAGAAAAATAGTTACCTACAGAAAGGACGGAAAGAATGTCTTTTATCGCCTAAGTGATAACCACATAAAGGACATTCTTAAGATCGCACTGGAGCATATAAAGGAGGACCATTAGAAATGTCTAAGAAAAAATTGAAATTGGACGGTCTTGGTTGTGCTAATTGCGCCTACAAGATAGAAGAAGAGCTCAGAAAGCGCGGATTCGTCTCCGCATCGATCAATTTCGTAACAAAGGAACTTGAAATCGAAGGTGATGTAGGAAAAGCCAAACGGGTAATAAAAAGCGTAGAACCAAATATCAAAGTAATCGAAGATGAGAAGAATGATCATGATTTCGCCCATCAGCATGATAATGAGAAGAATTCAAAAAACATGCTGTTTTTCATAATCTCCTCTGTTGCGTTATTTGTTACAGGGTTAGTCATGAGCTACTACAACTTCAACAGCGTATCAGTGATTGGGATATTTGCTACCAGCTATCTTCTGGTGGGATGGAAGGTGCTGAAAAATGCTTTTGTCAACTCTATTCACGGCAAGCTTTTTGATGAGAATTTTCTTATGACTGTGGCTACATTGGGCGCATTTGCCATAAAAGAATACCCAGAAGCAGTTGCAGTTATACTTTTCTACATGATCGGAGAATTTCTCCAGGACTCTGCTTTAAACAAATCAAGACGTTCTATAAAGGCTTTACTGGATTTAAAAGCTGACTATGCAAATCTGAAAGTTGAAAATAAAGTGGTAAAAGTTAGACCAGACGAGTTGAACATTGGAGATGTCATAATCGTTAATCCCGGTGAGAAGATTCCAGTTGACGGAGTTACTATTGAGGGAAATTCGAACGTTGATACATCAGCTTTGACTGGCGAGAGTACTCCCAGAGTTATGATGAAAGGAAGCAAGATCCTTTCAGGAATGATAAACCTCACGAGTCTTCTAACAGTTGAAGTCACAAGAAAGCTCGAAGAGTCAACTATTTCAAGGATTTTAAGGCTTGTACAAAATGCCACAGCAAGGAAAGCTAAAACAGAAAGATTTATCACAAAATTCGCTCGTTACTACACTCCCGTAGTTGTCGGACTCGCAGCGGTTGTTGCTGTAATTCCACCGTTGATCACTGGAGATCCTTTCTCTGAATGGTTTTACAGAGCCTTGGTTCTGCTTGTGATTTCGTGTCCCTGCGCTCTTGTTTTATCGATACCACTTGGTTATTTTGGAGGAATCGGTAAATCAGCAAAAGAAGGGGTACTCGTGAAGGGTTCTAATTTTCTGGATATCCTCAGTGGAGCTAAAGTTGTGGCTTTTGATAAAACTGGGACTCTGACAAAGGGCGTTTTCAAGATAACAAAGACAGAGACAAGAAACGGTTTTACGCAAAAAGAGATAATCAAATTCGCGGCTTTGGCAGAAGTTCATTCGGGACATCCTATAGCTTTGGCAATAAAAGAAGCTTACGGAGAGGAAATTGAGATGGCTCAGATAAAAGATTTGCAGGAGATAGCTGGTTATGGTGTTAGAACAACCTTGAAGAACAACGTTGAGATAATGGTCGGAAACGATAGGTTGCTTCACAGATTCAAGATAGAACACGACACGTGTCATGTAGTAAGAACTGCGGCCCACGTCGTGATCGACAAAAAATATGCTGGCTACATGGTGATCTCAGATGAGCTGAAAGAGGACGCCTATGAAGCAGTGAAGCGACTGAGAGAACTGGGCATCAAGAAAATTTTGATGATTACAGGAGACAGCAAGGATGTTGCAGAAAACATAGCGAAACAGTTAGAGTTGGACGAATTCCATGCCGAGTTAATGCCAGAGGATAAGGTGAGAGTTATAGAGGAACTTAAAGAAAAGATGACTCCAAAAGATAAGATGGTTTTTGTGGGTGATGGAATTAATGATGCCCCGGTTATCGCCAGAGCAGACGTGGGAATAGCCATGGGAGCTTTGGGAAGTGACGCTGCCATCGAAACAGCAGATGTAGTAATAATGGACGACAGGCCATCAAAACTTCCGATGGTCATTGAGATAGCAAGAAAAACCCAGAGAATAGTGTGGCAGAACATAGTTTTTGCTCTTGGTGTCAAAGTGGCTTTCATAGGCTTAGGTATTATTGGGGTGACTACAATGTGGGAAGCGGTGTTTGCTGATGTTGGAGTTGCGATAATAGCGTTATTCAATGCCATGAGAATTTTAAAGTGACATACATGCGATCGTATTAAAGAATCACCTTTGTTCTTGTTCAATTTTGTCGTATTTTGCTAATATTTAGTGCAGGGGGGTCACTACGACTGATTTGAAAGACACTCTTGTTACCATGGTGGGAACTGAACCGCAAGTTGTAACGCTCTTATTTGACGCGCTGATAAAGAATGGTTTTCCCATCGACGAAGTGGTTGTACTTCACACAAATCCATCAGTTGTCGATATTTACAATTCACTGAATTGTCTTGAAAAAGAACTCACCTCAGAAGAGGGCATCACACTTCGATTTGTCCCAATTAAGAGCAATGATCGATTTCCCGAGGATATTTGCTGTGAGAAAGACGCAACACTGTTGCTTCGAGTTCTTTATGCCACTGTTCTGAAAATAAAGAAGGCTCATCGCAGGATTCATCTTTCAATAGCAGGCGGACGTAAAGTTATGGCGGCATATGGAATGCTTGTCGCCCAGTTACTTCTTGATGACAACGATCACGTGTGGCACCTATTGTCTGAAAGGAGTCTCCTTGAAAGTCGAGTCATGCGAAGCTGTGACTTTTCCCAGATATCCCTCATTAACGTGCCAATTCTGCGTTGGGTGTTGCTTCCTTCAACTCTTCAAGAACTACTTTTGTGGAATGATCCTTACAAAGCAATACTGAAACAAAAAGAGCTTCAAGAGTACACGAAGGTTTCTTTTTTAACCGCTTTTTGGCACCAGCTAACGGATGCTGAAAAACAGTTACTTGAAACACTTGTGAAAACTGGTGGAACAAACAAGGAAATTGCTCAGAGGCTACATAAATCTCCTAAAACCATCTCCAACCAATTGCAGAGTATTTATGATAAATACGCGTCTCATACTGGCATTTCTCGTAGATCAGGCATGAGGAATCGCCTGATATCCGACCTTGCTCCACTCATGGACTCTTTGAGGGCAAATTCCTAAGTAAATATAGGTATAACCTCTCATGACAATTAATTAAAACCCTGCTAATATATTCCTGAATTGATCGCACTTCACCATATGATTTGGGGGTATCTCTATGAAGAAAATGTTCTTTTTGTTGGGATGTATTGGCATGGCAATATTTCTGCTCACCTGTTGTTCAACAACTCCTAACTCTCCTTCAGAACAGCCAGAGCTTGGTTCTGTGAAATTTAGCTTTTCATTTCCTGATAGCAAAGATTCCTTCTTTGAACCTATTCCCGACATTTCACCGAACATTATAGAAATAACGCTTACAAGAGTTGGAAATCAAGAATCAACAACTCTGGTTTACAGCTATGCCACCAGTATAACCATCGAAAACCTGGTGGTTGGAGAATCCTACCGATTTGAATTCTTGTTTAAGAATTCCGAAGCCGGTAGAAGCATTTATGCAGCCACCACAACGGTGTTGATTGAAAACGAAGTGAACGTAAAGAATGTGCTTCTAAGCTTTGTCAATGGTATATTGCAGATAAATATCGCAAATAACACAACTGATCTCATAACAGTTGAAATACTGAAAGCTTCTGTGAACTTTGAGCTACCCGCGGGAGAATCCACCTCCGTTACGCTTGAACTTGAACCAGCAGTTTATACTGTTGAGTTTTATGATTCCTTGGAATTAAAGATGAAAGAAGACTCGTTTGTGATCCAGCCTGATAAGCTCACTCAACTCAACGCTACAGTTGCCTTGGGAGAAATCAGTATTGTGTATGATTTTCCCACCGTTCCAACCGTATCCGATTTAGAAGTTATCTGCGTTGAAGGAGTGGCTGCCTTGGCATGGACGTATGAATACGAGTACTCTTTCTTCGAAGTATATAGAGAATCAGACGAAGGAATAAAATTTTTGGGAGCAACCACCAAGAAGAGCTTTCAGGATATTGAAATTGAATCCGGCAGGGTATATAGCTATGGTGTCAACGTTGTGCTAAATGGAAGGGAATCCGGTTTCGCAACAACTGCCGATCTCATCGTCCCCTCTGGTAGCTATGTTTATGGCTATGTTTCACCATTCGTTGGAGATATGACAACGAGCTCACTTTACCTGAATAGACTCAAGGCGCTTGAAAATAAATCAAGGACTAACTCAAGTGGTCCCGCTGCCCTTGGAAAAACAGAAAGTGTTCCAAACCAGTTTGTTGTGAAGCTCAAAGACGGGAATAAATCAATTAGAGCCTTTGAAACTATGAGCACGTACGGAGTAAAGGTTGTCGACTCACTTGAAACAGTGGATCGTTCACTTAGTTATGCGCTCGTAGAATCGGAAATGCCTTTAGATGAACTCCGAGAAACACTTATCACCCTTGGATTAGCTGAAAATGTTGAGCCAAACTACATTCACAAATTGATGTCGATAGAGCCAGATGACGAGTTCTATATTCGTCAGTGGCATTACCAGGATATATCACTTCCCTCAGCGTGGTCTTTAACCTTGGGAAGTGAGTTGGTGGTTGTAGCAGTACTTGATTCGGGTGTCAGATTTGATCACCCAGATTTAGCAGGAATTTTCTATTCAACGGGCTATGATTTTGTGGATGAAGATTCTGATCCGACAGACTTAAATGGACACGGAACACACGTTGCTGGAACTATAGCCGCACTCACAAACAACGAGATGGGCGTCTCAGGAGTCTGCTGGGGAGGATATGGAGTAAAGATACTTCCAGTCAGGGTGGCTGACGAAGAAGGTGTAG
>QNAO01000069.1 GCA_003641785.1 Thermotogae bacterium | reverse complement strand
GTAATCTGCTGACCGTGACTGTCGATGGAAAGTTCAAATCACTTGATGATCTTAGAAAAGCTGTGATAGGTTTTCGCGGGTTGTCTTCAACAAAGGTTATGAGTGGACAGCTCCCTAACATTCTTCTGCCCATTAGATTTGAACAGGTAGCCAATATAGCGATTGTTGATACAGAGAAAAGAGGTTGTGTCAGGGTAAATGGAAAACCTGCGGCGGTAATAGCTGTTCGAAAGCGTTCTGGGGCTAACACGGTAAAAGTGGTTCAAGATGTAAAGAAATTGTTGGAAAATCACAATATCTCTTACGTTCCACTGATAGATCAATCTGAATACACAAATAGAGCCGTTGGAAATCTTTTGCAAAACCTTTTGCTGGGATTGATTGGGGCCGCTCTTGTGGTCATGTTGTTTTTGGGAGATGTGCTTTCAACGATTGTCGTTTCTTTATCAATACCAATTTCACTGCTCATGGCCGTTGTATTTATGTACTTTTTCAAACTCAATGTAGACCTTTTGACTCTCGGTGGTTTAACAATGGCTGTTGGAATGCTTGTGGACAATACGATCGTTGTTTTTGAAAACATCTATAAGCACAAGTCAAGGGGCGAAAGCTTCGACCAGGCCGCTGCTAAAGGTACCAGTGAAGTGTGGATTGCGATTTTTGTTTCGACCATGACAACTGTGATAGTCTTTGTTCCCTTGCTTTTCACACAGAACCTGGCTTCAACGATGTTCAAGTACTTTGCTGCGACTCTAACATTGGCTCTGGGTTCATCACTTCTTGTTGCCGGCACCATTGTTCCAGCGGCATCGAGATGGATCAAAGTGAAGAGGCATCCTATTTTTGACAGATTTACTGATTTGTATGGAAAAACTGTTGAAAAAGCACTTGAAAAGAAAGCCGTCGTTTTACTTCCTACAGCCGTTTTGGTAGTAATAAGTGCCTTTTTCATATCTTCACAATCGACGAGTTTTATTCCAAAATTTGAGAGCAACTTGTTGATGGTGAACGTTGAGATGGACAGACAACTGCCCTATGAAGAAACTGCGCGAATCATTGAGGATCTGGAGAACAAGATAATCAGCGGTAGGGATTCGTACGGTATAGAATCTGTTTATTCTGAGATCGGTATAACGAGTGAGTTAGCTCAAATTGTAAGCGATGCTGCTCAAAACAAGGCAACTATTACTGTGGTCTTTTCCGGTAGTCGGCAGGAGTTTATTTCGAATAAGAAACGATTTATCGCTGATCTGGAGCAACTTTCGTTTCCCGGCAAAATCACTGTGGCTGAAATGAACTTTTTGCAGCAGCTATTTGGATACCCTGTCACCGTTGAGTTTCGTGGCAACAATATAGATGAGCTTGTCGAAAAGGCACATTTGGTTAGAGAAGAGCTATCAAAGAGAAATCTTGGGACCGTGACTGTCCGCTCAAAGCCCCAGTTGACAAATTTGCATGTGCAAATAGATAGAGATCGATCTCTTTTTGCGGGGATATTACCGGCACAGATCTTCATGGAACTTCAGCTTAAGACCGTTGGCAAGCAGTTTGGAACAATTGAAGTTGGCGATAACGTACTTCCGATATTCCTGAAGGTTGGAGAAATAGAAACAACGTTTGATGTTGAACATGCTCCTATTCATAGCTTCATTGGGAAAAATGTTTTGCTTGGATCTGTGACAGATATTGCGACTAGAACCGCTCTCAGCTCTATATTTCACGATGATGGAGAGCGTGTCATGTATGTCGATATTTCCTCTGATTTGCCGGTTTCCACATTGTACTCTCAGGTTGAAAAAACGCTGTCATCACTGAATTTGGGGACTGTTAAATACAGTGTGTCGGGTCAGAAAACTTCAATGGATACCCTCCTTAGCGATTTCAGGATTGTCATATATGTTGCAGTTGTACTTATTTTCATGTTTTTGAGCGCGCAGTTTGAGTCTTTAAGGCTTCCGCTGGTGATCTTTGCGACCGTTCCTGTGGGGATTATCGGTTTGGCTGCGGCGATACTTGTTTTTAACTATCCTCTGAATCTTCCTGTTCTTGTGGGAGTTCTGACTCTCTCAGGAGTTGTGGTAAACAATGCAATTGTTATGGTTACAGTCATTAAGCAACTTTGTAAGGACAATCGGCCGCTCAGATGGGCAATTGTAGAAGGCGCCAAGATGCGTTTGAGACCCATAATGATGACAACTCTGACCACGGTGATAGCATTATTGCCGACAGCCCTGAGCAGAGCTGAAGGTCGGGAACTGGAGTCTCCTATTGCGTGGACAGTAATTCTTGGTCTTTCGATAACCACGCTTTTCACGTTGTTTGGCGTTCCATCATTGTTTGAGCTGTTACACAGAAAAAAAGCTTGATCCGCAGTCTTGGATTTAGCTTGACAGTTGAGAAGTTCCGATGTTAGAATCTTTGTTGGTTGCCGAGGTGGCGGAATAGGCAGACGCGGCTGACTCAAAATCAGTTGAGGGATGACCTCATGCGGGTTCGACTCCCGCCCTCGGCACCAGTTCTTGACAAGGCTCTTCAAGCTGTGATAGCATTTGATATGATGCCGAGGTGGTGGAATAGGCAGACACGCATGGTTGAGGGCCATGTGGGTGCTGAGCCCGTGCGGGTTCAAGTCCCGCCCTCGGCACCAGGGGAGCTAAACGGCTCCCTTTTTTTGTTATACTGGTAGAGGTGATGTCATGGTAAAGCTCATTTGTATAGACCTTGATGGGACTCTTCTGAACGACAAAAAGCAAATCTCTGATCAGGACAAGCAAGTCATTTCTTTGGCAAGACAGGCCGCCCATATTACCATATTTACGGGCAGAAGCTATTTCTCTGCTCTGCCATATCTTGAAGAACTGGGTATAGACATTCCAGTAGTTTTTCAAAACGGCGCTCTTATAGCAACTCCTTTCGAAAGACGTGTTATACACCAGATTTCTCTAAACACAAAAGTGGCGTTAGAGGCGTTGAAACATGCCAGAAGGAGGGGAATTTATACCGTAGTTTACGAGTCGTTTTTCTCTCCTCAGGATATGCTTGTAGAAAAAGAATACAGGGGAGCTTTCGAGTACTATTTTTCGTACAACATGCATAGAGTGCGTACCGTTTCTGATCTTGCGCAAGCGGTTCGTGACAGAGACTCTATTGCCGAAATTGCACTCATAGGAAAATCCCGTGCCGTGGAGACCCTTGTACAAGAGCTTGAAATGTGTTGTCCCAAAGCATTTACAGCCGTTAAGAATCAAAAGAAAGATGAAACCGTCTTCACAGAAATTTTCGGACCGAATACCGGAAAGGAAAAAGCGCTTGATGTGATGCTGAATATCTATGGAATTGATCCATTTCAAGTGATGTTCGTCGGAGACAATTACAACGATTCAGAAATAATGAGGAAAGTAGGCTACTCAGTGGCAATGGACAATGCTCCAGAAGATATCAAGAAAATAGCTCGCTTCACAACAGCTTCTAATAACGATTCTGGCGTTTCTTTGGCAATTAAGAAGTTCGTTTTGGGGGAAGACATATGATTCCACTATCGAGACCCTACATAACAGAAGAAGAGATTCACGCAGTGACTGATGTGCTGAAAAGCGGTAGGCTCAGTATGGGCAGGTACACTGAACTATTTGAGCAGTCGGTTGCTCAGTTAGCGAATACTCGCTTTGCTGTTGCGGTCAGCAGTGGAACAGCCGCTTTACACCTTATACTCAAAGCTCTTGATTTGAAACCGGGAGATTACGTCATCGTGCCGTCATTCACATTTATTGCTTCTGCGAATGTTGTTCTCTTTGAGAAAGCCATACCCCTATTTGTCGATATAGACGAATCTACCCTAAATATGAGCACTGAAGCCATCGAGAATCTCTTGAATGACGTGAAAAACAATCGTTTTTCCATTAGTGGACAGATAGTTGACATGCGTAAAGTGCGGTTCATTATGGGAGTAGATATTTTTGCCCAGCCGCTTGATTGGGACAGCTTGGAAAGGATATCTCATGAATGGAAACTGGTGCTGGTTGAGGACTCCTGTGAAGCCCTTGGTTCTGAATACAAGGGAAAGCCGTGCGGCTCTTTTGGAAAAGCAGGGGCATTTGCTTTTTACCCCAATAAACAGATAACAACCGGTGAAGGTGGGGTAATAACGACATCTGATGAGGAGCTAGCGCACGTTGTGAGAAGCCTTAGAAACCAGGGTAGAGGCGAGGGTGGGGAGTGGCTAAAACATCTGAGGATTGGCTACAATTACAGAATAGATGAGATGTCGGCAGCTCTTGGTTTTGTCCAGCTTTCTCATGTAGACCAGATACTGGAGCGCAGAGAAAGCGCGGCGAAGCGCTATAATGAGATGCTTTGCAAATATGACTGGGTGAGTGTACCTTTTATCGCGGAGTACACGAGCAAAATGGGATGGTTTGTCTACGTCGTCAAACTTGACGAAAAGCTCAACAGAGATAAAATCATCCATTACATGGAAGACAAGGGTATTCAGACCAGAAACTACTTCTCACCTGTTCACCTTCAACCTATTTATAGAAAAGTCTTCAATTACAAGGAGGGACTTTTACCAGTCACAGAGAGAATTTCCAGGTGTACGCTTGCTTTACCCTTTTTCACTGAAATATCACCCTGGGAGCAAGAACAAGTAGTTCAGACACTCGCTGAAGCTGTGGAAAAGGTGGGCTGAACGTGATCTATGTGTTGATGTCTTCACTTCTGACAGTTCTGTCCATGCCAGGGTTTCTTGCAGGTTTTCTGGTATGGATTTGCCTCATTCCTCTTTTGAAGGCTCTCAACAGGCGAGGGCCTTTTTGGGGTGCGCTTTACGGATTTGTGTTTTATCTCCTTTTCATTTTAGCGAACCTTTTTTGGGTTCTACCGGTGCTCACAGATAATCTTCCGCAAGTTTTCAGTAGATTTTCTTCCTGGGTAGGTGTATTCGTGTTTATCCTGATGGGGATTGTTGAGGCATTTCCCTTTGCTGGATTTGGTTTTGTCTACGGTCTTGCTGAAAGATCCATTAAAAAAAATCCTCTCAGAGAGATACTCTTCACCGCTTCTGCGTACACGTTCTTTGAATATCTCAGAGGCATTGGCGACATGGGCTTCACCGGTGGTAGGTTGTCAGATGCTCTCTACAGAGATACAGGTGTCCTGCAGCTTGCATCGGTTGGGGGTTCACTGGGACTCACATTCTTGATCGTGGCTGTGAATGTCATTGGTTACAGAATTCTCAGGCGCTCGACTCGAGCTTATACGAAAATTGCTGGTCTTGTTTTGACGATATGCTTCATATCAAATTTTGTGGCTCTTAAACTTCCGCCAATTACATCTGGTGGAGTGAGCATCACAGCGATACAGACGAACACCAGCCAGAATGTGAAGTACAGTCGAACAGTTTACCATCTCTGGTCAGACATCAAGCCACTCTTGAAAGCGACAAAGGATTCTGTCGTGGTACTTCCCGAAGATGTTTTTCCAGTTGACATACGTGGCACTGTTGTGGAAAACGAACTGATTAGAATAGCCCAACAAAACAATCTGACGGTATTTATGGGAACACTTTTGAAAGATGAAGACAGCGTGCGAAACGCGGTTCTCGCTTTTGACGCAGATGGGTTTAAAGACTCTTACTCGAAAGTGAAGCTGTTTCCCTTTGTTGAAAAACTTCCCTACAAGGAAGTCTTCGGATTTCTGTCATTCCTGAAAGGTATGGCATATTTGGCGCCAGGAAATGAGTACAACGTTTTCGATATTGAAGGTTATCCCTCATTGGGCGTGCAAATTTGTTTTGAAAGCTATTTTTCTGAGGTCTCTCGTCAACTTGTCAAGAATGGAGCTCAGCTCTTAATTGTGTGTACAAATGACGGCTGGTTTGCGT
>QNAO01000068.1 GCA_003641785.1 Thermotogae bacterium | reverse complement strand
CTCTGAAGGACTGCAGTCCATGCTTTTTAACAAGTATCTCGGTCCTTCTTTTCACACGATGAGCTTTGTAACCTGACAGATCGAGACCAAAGTGCCGATACACTTCTTTGACAAACGTCTGAAAATCTTCCATAGGGAGTTCACCAGAAAATTGGGAAAGAGAATCCTCCATAACATCCTCCTTTTTGAAATCGCGCGATGAAATAGATATCTCCAAGCTTTTTTCGAAACTCTAATGTTTTAGTCGATATGAGTAACCTTTCCGTGTTATTGAACCAGCCGACTCCAAACTCTCTTTGATCTCCGTAAGCATCAACGAAGAAAAATGTGTTCTCACCTTCACATATGAATCGAAACCCGATCCATGGAATAACACTCAGCGAAATCGACTCATAACCCAAGGTAACACCCTGTCCTTTGTTGGATGTAAATGCTTCGACAAAGAAACCGTTCGTTTGCCATCTGCTTCCAAGATGAAAGCCTCCAGAATCGTCAATGCTCACTCTGAAAAAGGGCATCTGAAAAAACAATCCGTGATTCTCCCCGGCGAAACCACCAACTGCCCCGTCTAACATCCAAAAAGTCCACAACGAGGAATCCAGGGAGAGATTGACAAAACTACCCACATCTTTTCTTGGAATTGGATACGAAACCCCTCTATCCCCCGCGTCTAACGAAAAATATTTCAGGTGTTCTGTGGGATTTTCGAGCACATCGAGAAATAAATGTGAATACTTCTCGTGAAAATTGAAATTGAACTCCAGATCAGCTCTGATTTTCCAAAACTCTATGTGTGGAGTTACTGAAAATCCGAACCATGGATCACTCCCTATGGCAACGTCAAAATTCAAAACCGCGCAAAAGGCGGCCGTTGGAACCAAAATCAGAGCTAAGAGAACCTTTGTCATTGATTTAACTGTGAGAGCAGAGCTTCCATCTCCGAATCGTCCATCTCAAAGTTGGAGAACACTTCTTGAACATCGTCCATGTCTTCAAGTGCGTTGAGAAGCGTGAGAACCTTTTCTGCGTCTCTTCCTGTTACACGGGTGGTGTTCTTTGGAATGTAAGAAATGGAAGCTTCGGCGTTGTAACCATTTTCTTGCAGAGCTTGCTTCAGTGAAGTCAGCTTCTCCGGCGCAGAAATGATCTGTATCGGATCTTCATCGTCTTTGAAATCTTCCGCTCCGAAATCGATCGCCAGCATCATGAGTTCTTCGGTATCAGCCACCTGTTCTTTTGGGATGTTCAATATGCCCTTTCTCTCAAAAATCCATCCCACAGATCCGGATTCAGCAAGACTTCCCCCGTTCCTGCTCAACACGTGCCGAAGCTCCTGGGCTGTGCGATTCTTGTTGTCCGTCAGCGCTCTTATGTACAGCGCCACGCCTCCGGGAGCGTAAGCTTCGTAGAGTATTTCCTGGTAATCGACGCCTTCCAGTTCTCCTGTACCTCTCTTAATAGCTTTATCGATGTTATCTTTGGGCATATTGGCTTCACGAGCTTTTTCAATAGCAGTTCTCAGACGAGTATTCGTTTCGGGATCGCCTCCTCCTTCACGAGCGGCGACAATTATTTCTCTTATCAGCTTTGTGAATAACTGCGATCTTTTCGCGTCTTGAGCCATCTTGCGGTGTTTTATGTTTGCCCATTTGTTGTGACCAGACATTTTCTCCCTCCTAACTTGGAATGTTCTCTCCAAGATATTTTAACACTACAACAGTTGTGTCATCGTGCAGAGGCATTTCGCCCATAAATTCGGTTAAAGAACGTTGAATTGTTTTCACAATCTCTTCAGCGGAAAGATGCTCGTTCTTCAAAATGAGTTCAGAAAAGCGGTCCATACCGTATTCCTCACCCTTCTCATTTCTCGCTTCTATGACTCCATCTGTGTATATTACAAGAAGATCGCCTTTTCTCAAATTTGTGGTTTGAACCTTACAGTCGGGATCTTCCTGAAGACCAAGTGGAATACACGAGGCGTGGAGTGTTTTCACAGAATTGTTACTCACCACTATCGCTGGAGGATGTCCAGCGTTGATCAACCGCGTTTCACCATCTTTCTTGATCTGCGCAAGCGCCATGGTTATAAATCTCTCGTCTTGCAGATCTTCGAGTAGCATTTTGTTCAAATCACGAACCAAAATCTGCATGTCCGCATGAAATTTCGCGATCGATCTTAAAGCACTTCTAAAAGAGGTCATCAAGAGAGCCGCTGGGACACCTTTGCCTGAAACATCAGCCACCGCCACCAGCATGTCATCTTTTCTAACAAGAATATCGTAGTAATCGCCACCAACTTGAATAGCTGGCGAGCTGTAACCATTGAAAGAAACAAAGGAAGATCTTGGCAGAAACCTTGGAAAGAGTCTTGATTGAATTTGCCTGGCTATTTGCAGTTGTTCCTGCATTCGCTGCTTTTCAAGTTCTTCTTGAAATCTGAGAAATCGCTCCACCGCCGAGGCTATCTGCTGAGCCGCAGACTCCAGGATTTTCCTGTCGGCCGCAGTGAAGATGCCACTCTCTCGATCGGCGCATAGAATATAGCCCCAGTGCTCGTTGCCACTTTTGATGGGTACTGATAAAAGATGCTGAAGATCACCTAATCCACTGGATGGCTCGACCAATACTGTTTCGTGTTCATGACCAGATTCAACGTATTCTATCGCTTTGTTTATCTTATTAGCCCCTTTTGCAAAGCTCTTGGTGAACTCGATCGTGTCGCTCTGAAGCTTCAAACGCACGGCGATTTCACGAAATGGTATGGTATGCCTCAAAATGGTCGCCAAATCATCTAACCGCTCTGATGGATTCATTGTTTGTGAAAGAAGATTGTTTATCTCGAACAGAGCTGATATCTCTTCATAGGTTTTTGAAAGTTCCTCAACGTGCGCGTCTAAGGTGCTGTAATACTGCTGTTCACGCTTGCTTATTTCTGATTCAATTATTTTGGTAACCTTATCAGCGATGGTATCGGAAGGCAGCTTCTGCGACAGCAGAGTCAGCAGTTCATCATGAATCTTCTTTTTCGATGATTCATCCATTATTAATCACTCTCTGCACCTCTTCAACTAATCGTCCTGGACTGAACGGCTTTGTAAGAAATATGTCGGCTCCAAGTTTCAATCCTTCTTGCAGATCGTTCTCTCCTCCCTTGGCGGTTAACACTATCACCGGCACCTTTGAAAGATTTTCATCTTGTTTCATTACTTTAAGAACTTCAAAGCCGTTCATCTTGGGCATCATTATGTCCAGAATCACCAGATCCGGCGTTGATTCCTTCAGCTTTTGAAGTGCTTCTTCTCCGTCGCTCGCTTCAGAAACAGTATAACCGTTTCTGACCAAGTTGAAAACAACTATCCTTCTCAATACTTCAGAATCATCAACAACCAAGATATGTGCCATTATGGTCCTCCTAAGTATAGATTAAGAGGTGTCTCACCGCAGAGAGCATCTGTTCTTTGAACTAAAATGGGATTTTTTCCCTCGCGCATCAATTTGCCAAGAAGAAACCCAGGTTTTGCCATACGACTGCGTTCCTGAAAATATTTTATCATCACAATATTGTTTACTAAATTGATTTCCACATCTTTGAAGAAATCGCGTATCTTGAACTCCATTTGTTGCCCCTTTTTCTCGCGTGTAAAGCTTTCATCTTTCTGCAGTAACAGTCTCTGAACATCGCAGGCTTTTAAAAACGCTCGGAAAGCGTACCTGTCGACGCAGGCATTGGGATCCGTGTCTGTCCACCAAACGCCAGCGAGATGCAAATTTTTTACAGAGACATCGGAGATTGCCTTTGAAATATTTGAAACACGTTCTTTTAGGAGCACTCTCACATAGAGAGCGAGATCCGCAACTCCTGTTGGGACGGCATCAATGAAAGATATCTTTGGTTTTCTGTGATAGCCGCGAGAAAACACCAAAGGCAATTGAGCACGCCTCAACACTCTTTCCACCATGGTAGCGGTTTCAATCGCAGAAAGGAACCTTAAAAAAGCTGTCTTTTTAAATCTGAGCACAACTCGAACCATTGACTCGCTCCCAACGTTTGATCTGCATTGATTATATTACAAGAAATGGATGTATTGAGTTCGCTGTGATAGAAACTTTGCGAACACATAGTGATAAAATGTACTGAGAAACGACTAACAGAAGTGATCATCAATGCGAGTTGATTCGAGCACCGAATTTGCGAAACGAAGGGGGATATAGAGGTGTATTACAAAGTTGCTCGAGACCCTGTGCACTCTGAAATATTCATGTATCCACTGGAAATTTTGGCCTCAGACACAGGGCCCGTTCAAAGACTCAGATACCTTTCACAGCTTGTGGGGGCAGAGCTGGTTTATCCTGGTGCGACTCACACGCGTTTTTCTCATTCACTTGGAGTAATGCACATAGCGGGTCTTTACGCTTCTCATCTTTTTGATAACGATGGTGAATGCAGGATAGTAAGACTCGCGGGACTACTTCATGATGTTGGACATGGACCATTCAGCCATCAGTTCGATGATGTTGTTTACAAGCGCATGGGACTGATCGAGGGCCACGATGGACACAGAGAAAGAATACTCCTTGAAGTGATGCCAAAAGAGATGCTGGCCAGCTTCAAGAGAATCTCTGATCCAAGGATGAGAAAGGCTCTTATCGAGGATCTCGAGCTCACTCAGTCCACATCAGAGGTGTGTGAAGAAACATTTCTTGATCTAATGTCAAGGGTAAATGAGGTGTTCAAAGGCGAGGAGCTGGGTACAGTTTCTTTTAACATCGTGCAAGGGCCGTTAGGAGCAGACAGGCTTGACTTCCTTCTGCGTGATTCGTATTTCAGCGGGACGAGGCATTTCGGAGTGGGAGCACTCGATAGAATCATAAGAAATTCCTTTGTCAAAGAACACGGAAATCAGCAGATACTCTGCTACCACATAAAGGTTCTTGATCAAATCTATACGAGTCTTTTTGGCAGATTCATGATGTACAAGAACATCTATTTTCATAAAACATCACGGGCGGCAGATTTGATGATACAGGATATGCTTGATCTCTGCTATCGTCCTTTAAAGCTTGAAGAAAGAGTGAATGATCTGAACAAATTCATTGAACTCACTGATCAGTCGATCTTTTGTGAAATTGAGTTTCGATTCGACCAACTTCTGGAAAAGTACGGCGTCTCCCGAGAGGAAGCCGAGAGTTTTTTTCAAGAGCGAATGAGTGAATTGACCGAGGAGGAGTACAGCCTGTACGCGTCTCACACAATAGTAGAGCGATACAGAAAACGCGATCTGTGGAAAGTTTTGATGGAAATCTCCTTCGCCGCTTCGGGGGTCGATCCATCTGTGATGAGCAGAGGAGTCGCGGCGGATGCGCTGCAGAAAATCCGTCTGAGATTGGAACATCTTATCGATTCGAAAGATATTTCACAGGACGACAAAAAGGAACTCAGACGGATATTAGATGACTTCGAAGTTATCTTCCGCGTGGACACGCCGTACAAACTGTCGTTAGTGCACCCAGAGGAATTTCTGAAAAGCAATGTGTTTCTGTATGATCCCACGAAGGGTGAATTGATGACCTTAGAAGAGTACACGAAAAGGTATCCCGCGTATCAGTTGATGACGAACAATTTGATACAGATAGTGAGAATCTATGTGACAGAGGACATCCGAGAAATACTCAGACGCTACAAGGTCATTCCCAAGACGGGTGTTGAACTCACTACGAGGTGGTAGTGTGACAAGAAGCTTTCTCCTCTTGGCGATAGATATTTCGATGACATTTTTAGCTGGTGTCATCGCTCTTTTCATCAGGTTGGGATTCAATTGGCAGGAGCTTAGCATCTATTTTCCAAGTATTCCTATATACACCCTCATAGCTTCTATCGTGTATATACTCAACGGTACTTACAGAGT
>QNAO01000067.1 GCA_003641785.1 Thermotogae bacterium | reverse complement strand
GATTCGGACCCCGACTACTTCAACTTGATGTACTTTGAATTTTTGAACGGCTTTCAAAAACCTGTTGCTCCCGGTCGATTAGCATATAAAAAAACAGATCCCTCAGCAATAGGCGGCGGAACCTCATTCACCCCGGAAGCTGCAAGAAGATATTTCTATGAATCTTTAGGAATGGGAGCATGGCACATTGGATTCGTGCAATGGCAAGGAACAGCACACGATGGAGAATGGGGTGTTAAAGGAACTCCGGCACAAACCGAAATAGGGAAACTGTTTTCAGAAGTTAAGGCTTTGAAAAACTACCTCATGTTTATGTCACCAACTAAACCTGAGATTGCTATTTATGCTTCTAATTTCGACTGGGTTCTTGAAAGATGGAAAACCTCATGGAAAGATATGCATCTCAAATTTATATGGGAACATATTCCCAAAGTGTATTTGAGTGACTTAAGCTTAAGAAAACGCATTTTGGAAGGCTACAAAATATTGGTTGCTATAGATAATTCTGTTACAGGTAGGGAGAAGCTCAGTTTGATCGAAGATTTTGTAAACGATGGTGGCATTCTTATCACGGACAACAGTTTTGCTTTGAAAGATGAAATGCTGCGAAATCTCCCTAAGTTCCCGACGGGAGGCAATGACCTGTTCAGCTGGAGCGAAAATTGGAAGAAAATGGATGAAACGGAAGATTACTGCATATATCAATTGGGTAAAGGCAAGGCTTATGTATTAAAAACAGAGAATGAAATCTTAAAAACCCAAAAGATTATCCAACTCTGTGAAAAAATGACTGATCCGGTGTTCGTTTTTGAGAATGCAAACAGATATGGTGCATATACTGAAACATTTACGCTCTTTGATGGGGCAAATTATATGATAGTCCTTGTCAACACGGGCAATAGAGATTCTTCGATAATTATCAAATCAAACAAAGTAGATATAGGAAAAGTGGAACCTATTTTGAATACTGGCAGAATAAGTTTTGATGGTGAAAACCTCAAAATTACGCTTTCAAAATTTGACACCGAGGTGCTTTATTTCCGAACGGGGGATTCCGTTTCATCGTCATCCTTAGAGAAACTAGTGTCTGAATTCGCCGCTACCGGAACTGTTCTTTCACAGATAAAAAGGTGGCTTTCAGATGAAACTCTTATGCCAGAAAAACGCGTAGCCCTGGTGAATAACTTTGAGGAATGGATCGAACCCAGATATGTGATATCCACTGGCAATGGAAGGTTACTTGTAAGATTAGACACTGAAGATATTTCTGAATCGCTTTGCCAGGAGCTTCGAATGGAGGTTGAAGTGAGACCTTTCGGTGGTATATTTGATCTTCCAATCAAGGAAGCTCTGGATATTTCACTAGATGACCTCCGGCCCCAGTACGATTACTACGAGGGGAAATATACGAGATTTCGGTTCCCCATGAAGCTTGTCATTACCATATATGGTAAAGGAGGAAAGATTTACGGTCAATCAGAAGTTGTTGTAAAAGAAGAGGGGGAAAAAATCACCAACGTAGTCTGTAATGGGAAGTTAGGAGGTAATCAAATGAAGGAAAAAGTAATAGTAGTCACAGATATTTCTCTTAAACTTTTCCAGAAAGATCCTGATGATGCCTATGCGATTCTTTATGGTATTTTATCAGATAACGTTGACATAAAGGGAATAGTAACAACATATGGAAATTCGCCACTTGATCAAGTGAATCGCTCTATTGGAATATTTTTATCCAAGCTTGGCAGGAAGGATATTCCGGTTTACGAAGGTTGCGAAATACCTCTAAAAAGGAGCCTTATTTCAGAGAGAGCTAAGGAAATCGACAGTATTTTTGAATCCGAGACAAATGTTGTACAGCTTGGTGGTGTCGATTTTCTCATCAATGAAGTGCTTAAAAATCCAAAAGAAATCACGCTAATATCAATTGGTCCCATGACCACAATTGCAGAAGCAATGTTAAAGGAACCAGGATTCGCCGATTCTGTAA
Organism: Thermotogae bacterium; assembly: GCA_003641785.1. Lineage (GTDB taxonomy): Bacteria > Thermotogota > Thermotogae > Thermotogales > DSM-5069 > B6-G13. Next base: position 3,978 of record QNAO01000067.1, on the reverse strand, counting down.
AAAGAGTGTTGATCATGGGAGGAGCTGTTTATTGGCCAAAAAAGAAAGAACCTTTACCGGAATGGAATGTCCTTTGCGATCCTGATGCGGCAAAGATTGTTTTTGAAGGGCAATTTGAGAAAGTCCTGTTTCCTCTTGATGTAACCATGAAGACAAGATTAAGACGTGAGACTCTTCTCCAAATTTCCACTGAATCAGATATATTCGATTGGCTAAGGGAAGCCACAGAGTCGTGGTTTGAAATGCCTTTTAACAAAGATGGTATACCTCTTCATGATCTTCTGCCGTTTGTATATTTGGATGACGAAACTCTATTTACTTTCAAAGAAATTCCATTGTCTGTCGTAATTAGTCAAAAATCAAGGGATTACGGAAAAACTTTGATAGTTGAAGGGGGGGAACCCATAAAGACGGCTATAGATGTATATGCGCCAGAACTTCTAGAATTAACGTTAAACATCTACAAACAAGCCTTTAAGGCTAACTGAAGGAGGTAAGATTATGAAAAAACTTCTCATTTTTGTGATCATGCTCTTCCTTGTATCAATTACTTTCGCTGCTATTGAAATCAAAGGAAGTTCCACAGGGGTAATTTGTGGTTATCGCGATGGTGTGGAGATTTTTAAGTTCTCCAGCAACTGGGCTGATAGGACGTGGTTTAGGAGTGACCAAATGGATGGTTCTACGGAAGTAGCTCTTGGTTATCCAAAAGCAGTTTCAGCAACTGAAACGATTTATGCAGGCACTATTGGAATGTCTGTCGATTTTGAACACAAAGTAACTGTTTTGGAAGACAAGGCAAAAATCAATGCAAGCTGGACTCTTTATGAAGCCTTGCAGTTAAGGGCAATCGAATGTAGTGTGGATCTCTTTACCGAGACTTACGCTCACAAGGATATCGTTGCATACTTCGATGATGGGACAACCAAAACAGTCAACGTAGGCGATGCAGGAACTTACTGGGGTTCAGATAATGACATCTGGGGAGGTCAGTTGGAAAAAATTGTTGTTGACCCAGGAGAAAATCAGCTTGTATTGACATTCACAAAGCCTTTTTCTACCACCATTGTTGACCTTAGACAATGGGGTCCAAGCTTCATAAGAATAGCTTTTAACATCTACTGGAACAATGCAGATATCTCTGAACTTCCAACTCTCGAAGCTGGAAAGACATTCGAGTTCAGTGTTGAAATAGCATACTGAATCTAAAGGCGGCGGGATTATGAAAAACAAAATAATTATTTTGGCACTTTTGCTGGTTGGCTCTCTTATTTTTTCATATTCAGAACTTGTGCTTGATCCCATATATTTCACAGTTGTGGAAAGACCGGGCCAATATCATGGCTTTTATGCTTCCTGGGTAGAACAAGATCTACAAAAACTTGATGGTGCTAATGTTGCCACACATGATTTGCCATGGATTCCAGTACCTGCGACTGGTACGGAATTTGGTGTTGGAGTTGATCCCGCCGCCGTTAAATATTTTAAAGATTACATCCAATTAATGAAAGATCTAGATATGAGCATGGTATCGCACATAGGTGCAAGGAACCAATCATGGTACCAACACTATCCCGAATGGTTCTTTATAAAATTTCCAGAGGTTGCCATGTTAGACCAAAATAGAGAGATCGTTCAAAACAACGAACAGATAAAGAGCCGATGGCCAGGATTTGATAGACCTGTAATAGTCAAAGGAACGCAAGAGTATATCAATGCGATAACATCGATTGACAACGAAGGGAAAGTAAAATATTGGGCAATGGGTGGAGAACAAATGTACCCTACATACTTCTTCCCGAACAGATGGACTGATTACAACGAGATAACACTGATTCATTTCAGAGAGTGGTTGAAGCTTAAATACTATACCTTGGATAAGCTTAACTATCTATGGGGAACTTCTTACACATCGTGGGAAGAAATTGAGCCACCTGTAAACACGATGGAGAAACATCTGAAAGTTTTAGACTGGCTGCTTTTTAGAGAAGATAACATGAGCGAAAATTTTGAGTTTCAGTATCAAGAGATTATAAAAAATGATGCCAGAACTCTCATTTTAGCACCAGTACATGGAACTGTATATAAAGACTACATGAGAGCATTACTTGGAATGGATCTCTCGGGTTATGCCGCAAATTCAGATGGTTTTGAAACTGGTCAAATAATCGTAGATTCGGACCCCGACTACTTCAACTTGATGTACTTTGAATTTTTGAACGGCTTTCAAAAACCTGTTTCACCAGGAAGAATGGCTTATAGAAAAACCAACCCTTCAGCTCAGGGAGGTGGAACTTCTTATACCCCCGAAGCTGCACGGCGATATATTTATGAGGCCATAGGAATGGGAGCATGGCATATTGGATTGGTTCAGTGGAAGGGTGCAACCCATGACGGAACTTGGGGAATAAAAGGCACACAAGCAGAAGAAGAAGTCAAAAAGATATTTGGCGAAATTGAGGAGATGTCCTTCTATCTCGATCACATGGTGCCGGTTCTACCGGAAGTCGGGGTGTACGTTTCAAACATTCAGTGGTTATTATACGGCTGGGAGTCCATCTGGACAGAACTTCACAGAAGATTGATACCTGAACATATCGCAAAGAACTTTCTTACAGACTATACCCTTAGAGAGCGAATTGTGAAAAGATATCCTGTAATAATAAACATAGAAAACTCCATTGTTGATTCCAGTAAGGCAAAAGAACTAATCGAGTATGTGAAGTCAGGCGGAACAATGATAACAGATGAAAAATTCGCCCTTTTTGATGAGTTCCTGCATCCCGTCGAAGAAAATCTTTTCGAAGAAGCTGAAACAATTGAAACGAACGAAAACTGCGAAGTTATGGAACTTGGTTCAGGAAAGATATACAAACTTAAAAAAATCCCTAACGATTTCATGAAGGCAAATATCATTACCCAACTTTTAAAAGAACTTGTAGAACCGGAAATGGTATTTACAAATCTGAACAAGTATGGTGGTTATATAGAAACCTTTGATATCTCCGATGGAAATAATCACGCTCTTATTCTTATAAATATAGGTAGACGGGCAGGAAAGATAGCAATTAAGATGCCTTCTAATCGTCAGGTCAGAAGCCTTCTTGGTACGTCAAAAATAAATCAAAGTGGGGAGTCCTTTGAAATTGAACTTCAACCAGGCGCTTCGGATGTCTTATATGTGAAGGGAGATTCTGAAATCAGCGATATAGAAATCACTGGCTCAAATGAATTTGCAAATTACCTAAAGGCTTACGTTTCAAACCCTTCAGTTTTGCAGGAAAAAAAGGCGGCTATTATAAAGAGATTTTCAAACTGGCTTAATATAAGTGCTGATTATGAAGTTGTTGACAACACTCTGGAGATTTCTTTAAGTGTTGAGAGAATTGATGGCCAACCTATTGCTCAAGAATGTTTAATCAAAGGTGAACTTGAATTGAGACCATTTGGTGGGTTTATAAACTTTGAATTTACCAATGCGAGTTACACCTTGAAAATTCCTCTCGATTCTCTGAGAAAACAATACGACTATTTCAATCAAAAATATATAACCAGGAAATTCCCACTTAAAGCTCTTATCACTTTGTGGAATGATGACTACTTTGGTCAGATGATGTTCGTTATAAACGCAAAATAGAAGTAATTCTGAGATGGTTATCGAAAAAATTCTATTCCTGAATCATTCCGGTATTCTCAGATAACCTGAGCTTTTCAGTGACAAAGCTTCTCTTATTCCATTCCTTGATTTCAAAAGGCTGGTATTAAACACTAAATGCGAATTTACTAATTTACATTTATGTTCTATCACATCAGTTAGTATTCTCCAAGATATGGGAACGCTCTTCAACGGGCTGATGATCCAGGATAAAAAGAAAGTGTTAGGGAAAAATCTTTAGGGCTTTCCAGAAAAGTTTTGTATCTCAGAAAAAAGATTTTAGATCTCGGTAGTTGGACTATGTTATTTGATATCCTCAAGAT
>QNAO01000066.1 GCA_003641785.1 Thermotogae bacterium | reverse complement strand
TATGAAGGAAACGCCTTTTCCTTTTATTGTTTCAGCAATTATCAAGTGAGGTTTTTCTTCGACTATAGGAATACTTTCAAAGGCAGTGACAAGCTCCTGTATGTCATGACCATTTACCTTATTCACACACCATCCAAACGCCTGCCATTTATCTTTTAAGTTTTCAAGCTTTAAAATTTCTTCTGTGTTACCAGTTATTTGCAATCGATTTCTATCAACAATTCCGATCAAATTGTCCAATTTATAGTGTGAGGCTATCTGCGCCGCCTCCCAAACCGTACCTTCATCCAGCTCACCATCTCCCATTAAGACGTACACCTTATAACTCTTGTGTTCCATCTTCCCAGCAATTGCCATACCTATTCCTACGGCAAGGCCGTGACCCAGTGACCCTGTGTTGACTTCAACTCCAGGAACTTTGGTTGTTGGATGACCTGTAAGCATGGATTCATACTGGCAGTAGTTTTTTAATTCTTCCTTGGGGAAAAAGCCACAGTCAGCCAGCACCGAATAGTAACCCTCGACACTGTGTCCTTTACTCAAGATAAATCTATCTCTATCAGACCATTCAGGGTTCTCCGGCTTGTATTTCATTATCCTGTAGAATAGCGAAACAATTATATCTACCGATGAAAGAGCCCCTCCTGTATGACCGCTTTTGGCTTTGTAGATCATATTTATGATGTCTATGCGCCTTTCGATAGCTTTTTTATTTAGGCGGATTAGCTCTTGTCTTGTCACAAAATGTCCTCCTTATCCTTCTTTCTTACCAAGTCGCTCCGCAATAACTGCCAGGATTATGATGAATCCTTTTGCTACCTGTTGCCAGAAAGGCGAAACTCCCGCAAGAACCAAACCATTGTTGAGAATTCCCATTATTAGAGATCCCACTACTGTACCAAGAATTGTTCCCTTACCTCCTGAAAGAGATGTCCCTCCAATAACTGCTGCTGCTATAGCGTCCAGTTCGTAACTCAATCCTGCATTGGGCTGTGCGGAATCTAATCTTGCCGTAACTATTAATCCTCCAATAGCGGACAAAATACCTGAAATAGCATAAACCCATAACTTCACATTTTTGGAATTTACTCCAGAAAGCACCGCGGCTCGTTCATTACCACCAATTGCATACACATATCTTCCGAATTTAACTTTGCTCAGTAGCAAGTGCCCCATTATGGCAACAATACCAGCTATCCACACTGGTGTTGGGATACTCAGAAACCAACCTGAACCAATGTAATTGAAATTTTCCCCTAGTTTTGTTATCGGGTGTCCCATTGTCCAAAGCATTATAAATCCTCTAACAGCGGTTAACATACCCAAAGTAGCAACAAAAGGCGGTACTTTGAATTTGGTTATTATGAATCCATTAAAAAGTCCGATTGCAAAGCCCACAAGAACACCTATTATGGAAGCTCCAAGGGGGCTGAATTTAAGAATTACACCAAATGTGGTGAGGGTAATCCCATATTTAAGCAGCTTTGCTGTTACTGCACCAGAAAAGCCAAGAATAGAACCTACGGAGAGATCTATTCCTCCTGTCAATATAACAAAGGTCATACCAACTGCTAAACATAAGTTGACCGAAGTTTGTCTCAGGATTATCCATATATTGTTGAGAGTTAAGAAGTTATCGGAGATAAAACTGAAGAACACAGATAAAGTAAGGAGGATGATCAACGATTGATACTTTGAAAATAGCTGCCAAAATGAGAATTTCGGCTCTGTCAAGTTATCCGCAACTAAGTTAGTGGAATCTTTGCGTTCATTCACCTTTATTTCCCCCTTTAACTTCAAGTGCGTTTGTTACTCTCAAACTTCTCGGAATAGCCGCTTTCAAAAGCTTTTCTTCGGTAGCCTCTTTTCTGTCAAATTCCGCTGTTTTCTTCCCTTCAGACATAACAATGATTCGATCTGACATCGCCATAATCTCAGGTAGCTCAGATGAAACCATCACAACTCCCATACCAGACAAAGCCAATTCACTTATAAGCCTGTAGATTTCACTCTTCGCATTTACATCAATGCCCCTCGTTGGTTCATCAAGCAGCAACACCTTGGGTCTAATTGCCAGCCATTTGGCTAAGACTACCTTTTGCTGATTTCCGCCGCTTAAATTTTCGGCCTTTTGTTCCAGCGACGTGATTCTTATATCTAAACGCTTCACGTACTCTTGAGCAAGATTCCTTTCCTTATTTTTGAAAATCCACCCGCCTTTTGAGAGTTCATCAAGAGATGTCAGACCAATATTGTACAAAACCGATAACTGAAGAACAAGTCCAGCTAACTTTCTATCTTCTGGAACGAATCCGATTCCAACTTTAATAGCATCTCGCGGAAATGTTATATCCACTTGTTTTCCTCTAAAGAAGACTTTTCCCGAGGTTCGTTTCTTAGGATAAAAACCAAAGATGCTTTCTAACGTTTCACTTCTACCAGCGCCGATCAGTCCGTAAACGCCCAGAATTTCACCATGTCTAACGCGAAAGCTAACATGATCAACTATCAGCTTTTTTCTATCCGATGACCACAAACACATATCTTCAATTCTGAACACCTCATCTTTAACTTCCACTTTCGCTTTTACAAAAAACTGATCAATGCTTCTTCCTACCATCAATCTGACCACTTGATCGTGCGAAAGCTCCTTCACTGGGCCTTCGCCAACAACTTTCCCGTCTCTCATAATAGTCACACAATCGGCTATTTCAAAGATCTCATCGAGTTTATGAGAGATGTAGATCACTGACTTCTTCTCATTTTTGAGAGATCTGATTATCTTAAACAGATTTTCTATTTCACGTTCACTAATCGCAGATGTCGGCTCATCCATAATGATTATCTTTGCGTCCAAGGAAAGAGCTTTTGCAACCGCCACTAACTGTTGCTGTCCTGTGCTTAGATCTTCTACCTTTCTTTTTGGATCTACTGGGAATTCTATTCTTCTGAGAATCTCTTCGGCCTGGCGGTACATTTTCTTGTAATCCACAAAACTAAGCAAATTTGTCGGTTCCCTACCTAAGAAAATATTCTCTGCTACGCTCAAATTGGGAACCAAATCCAGCTCTTGAGGGATTAATACTATTCCGTTGTCCTGGGCATCCTTTGGATTTCTGAAGTGAACCTCTTTCCCCTCAATGAAAATTTTTCCCTGATAATCAGCGTACACACCAGAAAAAACTTTCATAAGAGTACTTTTTCCGGCTCCATTCTCCCCCACAACAGCGTGGATTTCGCCCTTTCGAGCGATAAAATCCGCATTATCGACGGCCACCACTCCTGGGAAAAGCTTGGTGATATTTTTTGCTTCTAAGACAATTGAGCTCATATCTTTAAAATCCCCCCTGAACTAACTCCAAATGTAAAGGAACAAGTTTCAATGGGTACCTTATCTCCTCATCTTTCAACAAAGTGAATACGCCTATGAAATTAACCATAGAGCCTTTTACTCCTCCTCGTTCCTTTAGCTGATTCAGGAAAGAGGCAACAACTTCCTCACTGATTATCCTGTTCAAAGATCCGGCGACAAGATTGAAGTCATTGATTCTTTCAAAATCTTCCATCTTGATAACACCTGTCGCGTTGACAACTGAATTTCCAAAGATATGAGTAGTTATTAGAAAATCGCCATTTGATGCACTGTCCCTGACCTTCAAAGTGAATGCGTCATTCTCCATGCTTAACACTTCACCTGTTCCCTTAACAATGTAGTATCTGTAATTCGACACACCCACAATTTTTGCAAACTTACTGTGAGCTTTTTCAAGATTCTCATCCAGAGCATTCAAAACGTCCAACGCATCCGCCGGATCCAGAGAATCCAAATTGGCGAGGAGTTTATTCCAAACTGTTCGTGCATATTTATCAGGATCAAACCCCTTTTCCGCTTCTTCAATAGGGACAACTTCGGCAGAATAGTACAAGACAATTGCTATAACTGCAACAACGACTATCCAGACTATCTTCCTTTTCACTGTGGTTACCTCCTTATTAAACCCAATCAATAAAACTTATGAGTCGTCCCTTATTTGAAAGGGGGGACGAGGGCAGTCCCCCCTTAGAACACATTTAGGAATCTTACTACTCTTTTCTACCGTAAGCTGTGTATTTGTCGATATTCTCTTCCGTAACAAGCTCAACTGTAACAGGAACGATCTCTGGAAATTGTCTTTCGCCTCTGAGGTATTGGTCAGCCCATTCCGCGGCGAGCCTTGACATCAACTTTGGGAATTGCATAACAGTTGCAACAAGCTGGCTTCCTTCACTTATGGCGTTGATAGCGTCCTCTGCACCATCGAATCCAAAGATGTAAATGTCATCTCTACCAGCGGCTTCAACAGCCTTTAAGGCTCCCAATGCCATCGCGTCATTTCCACACCAGATGGCCTTGATTTCTGGGTGAGCCTGCAAGATTTGTTCTGTGACTTTGTAGCCTGTATCTCTGTCGAATTCGGCGCTCTGCTGTGCCACCATTGTGAATTCCGGGTAATTGTCTACAACGCTGTGGAAACCATTAGACCTGTCCCAAGTGGGTTGAGCACTCAAGATACCCAACAGCTCAGCGTATGGTATGGTATCTGCCTTAACAAGCTCCTTCATTTGTTTTATGAAGTATTCTCCCATTAGAACTCCACCGTAGTAGTTGTCAGAGTAGATTTGTGAGACCGCCAGCCCTCTGGCGTTAATGCCCCTATCAATACAGAACACGGGTATGCCAGCTTCTTTGGCTCTCTTCACATTAGCGATGGAACCGTCTGCATCTGTTGGATTGAAGAGGATCGCATCGAAACCCGCCGCTATGATTGCATCGAAGTGGGCAGATTCTTTAGCTGTATCGTTTTGTGAATCAAAAATGGTCACATCGTAGCCAAGCTCCCTCGCTCTTTCAGCAGCCGCATCACCGAGCACAACAAACCACGGGTTGTTAAGAGTAGAGATCACAACTGCCATCTTCCCCTTTGACTCTTGAGTTTCCCCAAATAACATTGATGAAGCTATGAGGGTAGAAACAATTAGTAGAACCACGAAAAACCGTCGCATGAATCTCACCTCCAGAATGTAAAAATATGGAAATAATTCCATTTGTAACTCAGCTTCTGGATTTCGTAGAATTTCTAACAACAATTTCGGTATCAAGGATCACATTCTTGTTTTTGACCTTTTTCCCGCTCATTAAAGAAAGAAGCATTCTACCAGCTTTTCTTCCCATATTGTAAATAGGTTGTCGAATGGTTGTTAAAGACGGTTTGTAATACTTACTGAAAAACATGTCGTCAAATCCCACAACGCTGACATCTTCAGGGACTTTGTAACCCTTCTCTCGCAGCGCCTGTATCGTCCCAAAAGCCATGAGATCATTGCCTGCAACGATCGCGTCTGGCACCTTTCTCAAGGTTTTTGTCAGAGAATACCCACTTTCAAAGGTGAATTCTCCAAAGAGCACTTGGTAATCTTCTATGGCATATTTCCTAATCCCATTCAAAAATCCCGCAAGTCGCTCCTTCGCGCTTGAAACCTGCTTTTCGCCGCTTAAATACACAAAAGACTTGTGCCCCATTTGCACAAGGTAATCCATCATCTTTTCAAGGCCGCTATAATTATCAGCGCCTACATAAGCCGTGGGTACTCTCTCGTACTTTCTGTCTACGAACACGATATGCATCTGTTGAGCGCTGAGTATCTTGTTTAACTCTGAGTTGTGGCCGCCAGAACACGTTACTATTAGTCCATCCACTCCTTGAGAAATTAGAGCCCTCAGGAGTTTGGACTCTTCTCGAACGCTGTGATCAGAACCGCATAATATAAAAGAATACCCGTGTTTTTTCAGATAATCTTCTGCTCCTTTTACTATTAACAAGAACGCTGGGTTCGTAATATCGGGAATAATGAAACCTATCAATTTTGTTGAACCCGTTCTCAAGCTCTGGCCAATTCGATTTGGACGATAACCGAGATCTTTTATTGCCCTATCTATT
>QNAO01000065.1 GCA_003641785.1 Thermotogae bacterium | reverse complement strand
GAAGGTTTTGCGATATATGCAGAGACAAAAGTTACTGGTTCAGGAAGAGGAATTGATTCAAGATTCAAGAGTTACCAAGAAGCAGCAAAATTGACTCCTGTTGGCTTGAGGTATGCGGCTTCTCCCGTGAGTGGCTACTACCTTCCGGGTGGCGCAAGTTATGTTCAAGGGTTTTCCTTTTTAGATTATTTTGAACAGAAATACGGCACAAGCGAGTTGATGAGTTCTATCGAAAAATTTCTCTCAAACCCCATTGCTGGATTTTCCAGATTTGTTAGGGGGGAAATTCACGAATGGGATAAGATTACTCCAGATTTGCCGCGCGACAAGGATGAGATTTCTTCTATACAATTGAATTCCACCTGCATCGAAAGCAACGCTTGGAGAGTCTACTATCACTCAGTTAAGTACAACGGGGAGGAAGCTATATGGTACTACGATACTATCAGCGATGAAAATGTTAAGGTTGTGAATGTCGATAATCTCGTATCATTTTCAGTGAGTAGAACAGGGATAATAGCGATATCCAGGTACGTTCCAACATTTCATTCTGGAACCGATTCTGAGTGCTTTCTCTTCTCAGGATCAACGAAGAAGCTTAGCATAGATAAAGTTCTTAAGTTGTGTTGGAAAAACGATTTTGAGATTGTTATGCTAAGGCAAGAAGAAGACGGTACGCGGCATATTGGCATATATGACCTGAGAAATAGGCAGTTTCGTAAGTTAATACAAGGCAGTGATAGTTTTGTCCCCCTGGAAATAACATCTGACGGAATAAGGATTTTCTTCACCGCAAAGGTAAAGGGACAGGTTGACATCTATCTTTTAGACTGGGACAATTCGCTGTATCGGTTGACGGATGATAAGTACGTTGAAATCGCTCCAAAAGCAAAAGACGATTCCTTGTACTTCTGTGCTGATTATGAAGGAGTTTTCCAACCATTTGAACTTCAGTTAGATACTCTTTCTATATTTAAGCTTCAAGAAAGGCCATTGGGGGCTTATAGTGTGTTGAACATGGACGACTATATCTATGTTTGCACACTTGCGCCCGGCGGATACACTCTTGAAAGGGCGCGCGCTCATACTGAAGATCTCAAAAGAAAAGCAAATAAGATTCCCTATGTGCAAGGCAAGGACGCTTATGTGGAAAATCAGCAGAAGACAGACTTTGTTGTGGATAGTCCTTCTCTCAGGTTTATAGTACCTTTTCCTTATGTAGCTGTGAGTGAGGATTATTCTGTAGATTGGGGAATTGGAGTTTCTTCTGGCGTTTGGGATGACTTGATGGACTTGTACTTTGGTGGATACTTAGTCTGGTCATGGAATGCCTGGCAAGTACAGCTAATAGGAGGTGCAAGAAAGGGGCTTTCTCTGGCAACACACTATTCACAAATGAACAGAGCAGTGAATTTTGATGTTGATCTTCAGCTTCCCATTTATCTCAACAGCTTTCTCAGGGATGATATGATAGCCCTTTTATGGCGCTTAGAGACGGGAAATCAAGCGAATGCCAGTGCGGTAACCGGTGTTAAATACTGTTTTGGAAAAAATGGGGGCATTATCCACAATAAACAGTTTCACGATTTTGCCATGTGGGCCATGTTTACGCCAGATATAAACCTTGGCACCGAAAAAAGTTTCTTGCTGGGAGATTATCTTGTGAACATGTCGAGTGAAATTGGACCCAAGTCAGCTTCTTATTCTCTTGACGTTTTATTTCCAGAGATTCCAGTAAACTGTGCCGCAGAGGATGGTTGGTTAGGTTTGGACAGCTTGAATTTTGGCGTTCATCTCCAGTTTTTATCGAGTACTGATTCGTGGTTGAGTTATGATTTGAATCTGATGGGAAAAGTTTTTCTTCATGTGTTTTATCAGGTTCCTGTACCAGTATCATTGGTTCTTGGAATGAGAAACAGCGAACCTTACTTCAGATTTTTTGTGGACAACGTGATGGATTTCATTTCTTTCTGATGATATAATCAAGCGACATGCTTGGAGGTGATCGCTTGAAGGTTTATATGATATCTTATGAAGTCTATCCTTTCGCAAAAGTTGGGGGATTGGCCGATGTTGTTGGTGCTTTACCAAAGATGTTGAAAAAGCAAGGAATTGATGTAAGTATCATAATGCCACTACATAAAATTGTTTCGAAAAATTCGGAGAAATTTGGGTTTAATATCGAGCCACTGTACGAGAAAATCCCAGTTCCGGTCCTTCGTACAGATCAAACCTTTTCTGTTTACAAATCAGAAATACCTGGTAGTAAAGTGCCCGTTTTCTTGATTTCCAATGACTACTACTTTTCTGCAGATGACGTTTACAACGGCCCAGACCTCGCAGAGCAGTCCATCTTTTTTTCAAATGCATCGCTTGAGCTGATAAAGAAGCTTGGTTCAAAACCGGATATCGTTCACAGTCATGACTGGCAAAGTTCTTTGGTGCCTGTATATATTAAGAGCGTCTACAGGTCAGAACCATCTTTTAGTAATACCTCTACTGTATTGACTATTCACAACCTGGGTTATCAAGGGATCTTTGATCCTAAATATCTTGAATTTGCCGGCCTTCCTCAGTATCTTTTTAACGTAGATGGGCTTGAGTTCTACGGTCAGATTAATTTTCTCAAAGGGGCGATACTCTTTGCCGACGTTATAAACACCGTTAGTCCAACGTATGCAAACGAGATAACGACCGAGGAATATGGTGAAAAACTCGATGGGGTTCTGAGAATAAGATCAGACGACTTGTTTGGAATTCTCAACGGTATCGATTATTCCGAGTATAACCCAGCCACGGATAAGAGAATATATGCAAACTATGATGTGGGTCATATTGATAAGAAAAAAATCAATAAAGTTAGACTTCAGGGGGATCTGGGGTTACCGAAAAACGAAGATGTCGCCCTGGTGGGAATGATAACTCGCCTTGTTGATCAAAAGGGATTGGATTTGCTCAGCCGAATAATGGACTACGTGGCTTTGTTCAACATGCAGTTTGTGGTTCTTGGTACTGGTGATGCACGCTATGAAAACTACTTCAGGAGTCTTGAACAGCGCTATCCTGACAAGGTTAAGGCAAACATAACCTTTGATGTGGAATTGGCTCAGAAAATATACGCAGGTTCTGATATGTTTGTTATGCCATCGAGGTATGAGCCCTGTGGTTTGGGACAAATGTACAGTCTCAGATATGGAACAGTCCCTGTGGTTCGTTACACTGGGGGGTTGGCAGACACTGTAAAAGAGTATGATTCGCACAGCCTTGAGGGAAATGGGTTTGGATTTAGAAAATATGACGCTCCATATCTTCTTACCAGTATCGCTAAAGCGCTTTACTTCTTTAATCAAGAGAAAAAGCACTGGCAGAGGATCATCAGGAATGCAATGAATACAGATTTATCCTGGGAGAGATCTGCCTCAGAATATGTGAAACTTTATGAAAAAGCATTAGCAAAAAGACGGGGCTAAGGAGGAGAACGCATATGCCAGAACTTAGAAAGGATCCTGTCATAAAACGATGGGTGATCATATCGACTGAAAGAGCCAAAAGGCCTCATGATTTTGTCAAGCCGAAGGTGGAAGAAACTACTGGATTCTGTCCTTTTGATTACGGCAATGAGCACACAACACCTCCTGAGATCCTCGCTTTTCGTCCTGCTGATACGGAGCCTAACACGCCCGGATGGTGGATCAGAGTGGTTCCAAACAAATTTCCGGCAGTTGACAACCAAATAGAGTCTCAAAGATATGGCGTTGGAATGTTCGATGCAATGGCTGGATTTGGTTATCACGAGATCATAATTGAAACCCCGGACCACAACACAAACTTAGCGTTGATGGATATTAGGCAGGTTGAAGAGGTTCTTTGGGCTTATAAGGAGAGATATGACGCAATCTCTAAGGATACGAGAATACGGTATGTGCTGATCTTCAAGAATCACGGTAGAGATGCTGGCGCCTCTCTTCAGCATCCTCATAGCCAGCTCATAGCACTTCCGATTATCCCCAAAAGGGCAATTGAAGAGTTATCTGGATCGCAAGAGTACTATTCTTATAAGGAGAGATGCGTTTTTTGTGACATTGTGAATCAGGAGAAATCAGACGGGAAGAGAGTAGTGGAAGAAAATGATGATTTCATAGCTTTTGAACCGTTTGCAGCTCGTTTTCCCTGTGAAACATGGATCGTCCCAAAAAGACACAGTAATTCTTTCAACACGATAACTGAAACGGAGGTAAAGTCATTTTCGCGAGTGTTGAAAAATGTCTTGTACCGCATTTACAAAGCACTGGATAATCCACCCTTCAACTTCATGTTGCACACCGCGCCAACCAGCGGTGAGGGTAAACTTTATTATCATTGGCATTTGGAGATCGTACCCCGTCTCACGAATGTGGCGGGGTTTGAGTGGGGCTCTGGCTTTTACATTAATCCGATGCCTCCTGAAGAGGCTGCGAGGTACCTGAGGGAAATAGAAATTCCTTAAACTTATGGTAAAATTAAATACATATACTGATACACCTCAGATTAAGGAGGCTTGGTAAAATGGAGATTTTGAAGGTGAGTTCTAACTCTAATCCTAACAAAGTTGCTGGAGCCATAGCGGGAGCCCTCAGCAAAGCCGACAAAGTGGAGATGCAAGCTATAGGTGCGGGGGCAGTTAACCAAGCAGTGAAAGCAATAGCTGTGGCAAGGCGTTTCTTGAATGAGGGGGGAAGGGATATTTACATGGTTCCGGGGTTCATTGAAGCATTGATTGACAATGAAACACGAACTGGGATGTCTTTCAGAATTTTTGTTACTTCACAAAAAGAACCTGCCCAGATGGAATAAGTGAAATGTGAGGATGGGGGAAGTTATTGAACAAATTGCCGAAGTTTGCAGAAGGGATAGTCAGTTGCGTGAGATTGTACGCGCTGTGGCGCGAATGAGCTTGGAAGAAAAAGATGTATTTGTGTCAAAGGTTCGCAGATATTTTCTAAACAAAGCAGGCGAAGTGGATGTAGAAGCCTATAAGTTTTATTCTATCATTCTTGAAGGAGACAATTCACGGAAAATACTGGAATTGATTGAAGAGGATTAGAAGGATCCGAGAAAGCCTTGAAACTGCTATGAGAATGTGTTATAAAGAATTACTGTGAGCGGGTGTAGCTCAGTGGCAGAGCATCAGCTTCCCAAGCTGAGGGCCGCGGGTTCGAATCCCGTCGCCCGCTCCAGACCGCAGCTTGGACATGGGGGGTAAATCCCTGCCTAAGTTGTTGGATGATTTTGTATGGAGGTGCTGCATGTGAACCAGGAAGAGAAGCAACGAATCATCGAGGAATTCAGAATTAGCGAAAAGGACACAGGATCAGTGGAAGTGCAAGTGGCAATCTTGACTGCTCGAATAAGGCATCTGACAGAACATTTAAAGCTTCACCCAAAAGATTTTCACTCCAGGCGTGGTCTCATGAAAATGGTGGGACGCCGTAGAAAATTCTTAAAGTTTTTGCGTAAATCAAACCCAGAGTCTTATAAGAGTTTAATAGAAAAACTTGGGCTACGAAAGTAATTTGCCAGCAGAAAAGAGCGGGCGCATTGCCCGCTCTTAATATCAATACGAGGTGATTGACTTGAAAACATGGAAGCGAGATTTACTTGGTAGAACAATTGTAGTCGAGCATGGTAAGGTGGCGAAACAGGCCAATGGTTCAGTTTTTGTGAGGATGGAGGACACCGCCGTTATAGCAGCAGCAACGATGTCGAGTCGTAGAACAGAAGGTATAGATTTTGTTCCGCTTACCGTGGAATTTCAGGAACGTTTTTATGCCGCTGGAAAGATTCCTGGTGGTTTTGTAAAGCGAGAAGGTCGACCGAGCGAATCGGCGATTTTGTCGGCAAGAACTATTGATAGGCCAATTAGGCCTCTTTTTCCAAAGAATATGAGAAACGAGATTCAGCTTATTGTCACGGTTGTATCGGCTGATCCGGAGAATCCTCCGGATCTGGCGGGTGTT
>QNAO01000064.1 GCA_003641785.1 Thermotogae bacterium | reverse complement strand
TACTACAAGATCTTGAAGTTGATCAAAATCACAGATGTGTACTATAAGTGGATTGTTTGTCGGGCGTTTCTTTATCTGAAAAATTTTCAGAACGGCATTTACATCGAAGCAGTTGGCCCCCATGCCGTAGACTGTTTCAGTTGGGAACACAACTACTCCACCTCGCTTAACAACCTGCGCGGCTTTTTTCATGGTTTCCTCATTGGGATTAAGAGGATCCACCTTCAGCATCATTGTCATGTTATTTCCTCCCAAATGTTATTCTACATCGCAACCTGAAATATATGTCTTTGAGTATACTATTCAATGGTATAATGTGCATAAGCATATGTGAATTTATTAACAGGAGGTGGATTTTTTGAGCGATACCTGTGCGACAGGAGGAAAGCTCTTCAAAGAGCTTGACCAGTTCATTGAGGAATCTGGCAGCACACCGGATAGGCTCATAGCGGTATTGCAAAGAGCTCAAGAGCTCTTTGGATACCTCTCACCGGAAGTTCAAGAACACGTTGCTGAAAAACTGAAGATACCTGTGTCTCAAGTGTACGGTGTTGTCACATTTTACAATTTTTTCTCAACTAAACCCAAAGGAAAATACCAGATAAAGGTTTGCTTGGGAACCGCGTGTTACGTTAAAGGTGGAGACCGTGTTTTCGAGCGATTTCTTGAGGAGTTAGGTGTCGAAGCAGACGAACCAACTAAAGATGGTCTCTTCTCTGTGCACGCTGTTAGGTGCTTGGGTGCTTGCAGTATGGCTCCTGTTGTTTTGGTAGGAGAGCAAGACTTCTATGGAAAGGTGAAGCCGGACATGGTTTCCAAGATTTTGAAGCATTACTCTGAAAGGGGTGCTTAACGTGTCGAAAATAAAGAGTTTGGAAGACCTCATGAAGATCAAAGAAAAAGCGGTGAAGGATCTTCAATTGAGAGACACCAATACCAGAGGAAAGATAACAGTAGCCATGGGAACGTGTGGTATCGCGGCTGGTGCAAAGGATACATTGAAAGCAATCGTTGATGCGCTGAATGATTTTAATATTACGGACATTTCTGTGGTTCAATCAGGATGTATGGGTCTCTGTGAAGTTGAACCCACAGTTGAAGTTCGTCTGTTAGACTGCGAACCGATTGTGTATGGACACGTAACACCAGAAAATGCGCGGAGGATTGTCAAACTCCACATTGTGGAAAACCAAATTGTCAGCGATTTGCTTGTGAGGAAGGGAGAAATCTAAAAGAGGTGATTTTGAAATGGCGCTAACAGCGAACACGATATTGATATGTGCCGGAGGTGCTTGCATATCTTCGGGTGAAGAAAGCGTCAAGCAGGCTCTGGAAAGAGAAATAAGTAAATATGCTCTTCAGGATGTTGTGAGAATCGTTGAAACAGGCTGCATGGGAGCTTGCAGTCTTGGCCCACTTATGGTGATTTATCCTGAGGGAGTGTTTTATCAGAAACTCACGCCGAAAGCAGCGCAAGAGATAGTTGAAGAACATCTGCTGAAAGGTCGCGTTGTTGAAGAGTATCTTTACAAAGGGCCTACTGGGGAAATAGTGCCACAGGTCGCCGAGAAATTGCCCTTCTTCTCTCGCCAAGTGAGAATAGTCACCAGAAATGTTGGATTCATAGATCCCAAGAATATTGAAGAGTACATCGCTCGCGATGGGTATTTCGCTCTGGCGAAAGTTCTTCGTGAAATGACCTCGGAAGAAGTTATAGAAGAAGTTAAAAAAAGCGGATTGAGGGGAAGAGGTGGTGCAGGCTTCCCTACAGGATTGAAATGGGAGCTCACAAGAAAGGGGACATCTCAGAAAAAATTTGTGGTTTGCAACGCCGATGAAGGAGATCCAGGGGCTTTTATGGATCGTTCAGTTCTTGAGGGCGATCCCCACACGGTTTTAGAAGCCATGATTATCGCTGGATACGCAATAGGAGCTAACCAGGGTTACATTTATGTCAGGGCAGAATACCCACTTGCCATAGAGAGACTTAACACAGCCATATCACAGGCAAGAGAGTACGGTTTCCTTGGATCCAATATTATGGGTACGGAGTTCTCGTTCGATATCGAAATCCGTATCGGAGCTGGAGCCTTTGTTTGCGGAGAAGAAACAGCTCTTATAGCTTCCATTGAAGGGAAACGCGGTCAGCCAAGAGTCAAACCGCCGTATCCCGCTGAGCGCGGCGTTTGGGATTGCTCCACTTTGATCAACAATGTTGAAACATTTGCTAACATTCCACCCATAATATTGAAAGGAGCAGATTGGTTTAAGAGTATTGGAACAGAAAACTCGCCGGGAACAAAGGTTTTTGCTTTGGCAGGGAAAATTGTGAACACCGGTCTTGTGGAAGTTCCAATGGGAATAACCCTTAAGGAACTGCTCTACGAAATAGGAGGAGGTTCCTCAACTGGTAAACCAATAAAGGCTGTTCAGACGGGTGGACCGAGCGGCGGTTGTATTCCAGCGCAGTATTTTGACACACCTGTTGACTACGATTCCCTTCAAAAATTGGGTGCAATAATGGGTTCAGGTGGAATGATTGTTATGGACGAAGACGACTGCATGGTTGATGTCGCTAAATTCTTCTTAGAATTCACAGTTGATGAATCCTGCGGGAAGTGTACCCCATGTCGGGAAGGAACAAGACAAATGCTGCGAATTCTTGAGAAGATAACCTCTGGTGAGGGAACTGAGGAAGATTTGTACGAACTCAAGGCACTCGGCGAAACGATCAAGGACACGGCGCTTTGCGGATTGGGACAAACGGCACCCAACCCGGTCTTAAGTACTCTTGAGTATTACAGAGATGAGTACGAGATGCATGTGAAAGAAAAGAGATGTCCCGCACTGAAGTGTAAGGATCTTACTCGTTATGTGATAGATGAGAGCAAATGCGTTGGATGTACTGCATGCGCGCGTGTTTGCCCTGTTAATGCGATTTCTGGTGAAGTTAGAAAAGCCCATGTGATAGACAACGAAAAGTGCGTGCGTTGTGGAAGCTGTATAGAGGTTTGTAGGTTTAATGCTATAAACAAAGTGTCACCTTGAGAACTGAAAGGGGGGCAACAATGAAAGTGGATCTCAGTGAGGTACGCAAAATTGTTAATCAGGCAAAAACAGAATCACTGCAGGAAGGCGATATGCTTGTAAACATTTTGCACTGTGTTCAGGATCATTTTGGAAACTTCATTCCACCTGAAGCTGCGGAAATTGTGGCTCAAGAGCTGGACATCCCACTTTCTAAGGTTTACGAAGTTCTTACCTTCTACACAATGTTCTCGACCAAACCAAGAGGTAAGTACGTTATACGTGTTTGCGTCAACTTGCCGTGTCATGTTACAGGTGGGCGGCAGATAATGGAAACACTAAAGGAAGAACTCAAGATTGATGTGGGTGAAACCACAGCGGATGGAATGTTCACTTTGGAGACAACGAGCTGTCTCGGTTTGTGCGGAGTTTCACCGGTGATAATGGTGAACGACACTTATTACGGTGATCTGACTCCCAAGAAGGTTCGAGAAATAATAGAGGAGCTTCGCGCTGGAGGTGATGAGAAATGAAACCTATTTTAGTTTTAGTCTCAGTCGATTCGAACAGTGTTCTGCTGGGCGCGAGGCAGTTTCTGAATTACTTGAGAGAACAAATAGCTGAGTATAACCTTTCCGACACAGTGGATGTTCTCGAAACTGGAACGATGGGAGTATACACTCAGGGAGTAGTTATGGCAATCTTCCCGGATGACGTCTACTACGCTGTGAAAGACAAAGAAGATGTCCACAAAATTGTTACGGAACACTTGCTCAAGGGAAGAGAAGTCCTTGATCTAACCCTTCCAAAAGAAAAACTGAAGTTGTTTGTTGAAACAGCTCCTGTCTCTAAGGAAACTCGAATAGTTTTGCGGAACGCAGGTCTAATTGATCCAAAAAGCATAGACGAATACATAGCAAGGGATGGTTATTTTGCTCTGCAAAAGGTCTTAACTGAGATGAAACCTGGCGATGTCATAGAAGTTCTAAAAGCTTCTGGCCTAAGGGGAAGAGGTGGTGCAGGCTTTCCCACAGGTCTTAAATGGGAATTCACAGCTCGAGCCAGTGCCGATCAGAAGTACATAGTCTGTAATGCAGATGAGGGTGAGCCGGGAACATTCAAAGACAGGTTAATCATGGAAGGGGATCCACACTCAGTTGTTGAATCCATGATAATTGCAGGCTATGCCACAGGAGCCACAAAAGGTTATATATACATTCGAGGCGAGTACTACGGTTCCGTTGATAATATCAGGAAAGCTATACAAGATGCTTACGAGTACGGCCTATTGGGTAAAGATATTCTTGGCAGTGGATTCTCTTTCGATCTTTCGGTTAGACTTGGGGCTGGCGCATATGTTTGTGGAGAGGAAACAGCATTGCTTGAATCTATTGAAGGAAAGTCGGGAAGACCCCGCTTGAAACCGCCTTATCCTCCCACTTGCGGCCTATTTGGTAAACCCACGGTTATCAACAACGTTGAGACTTTGGCAAACGTTCCACCGATAATTTTGAATGGCCCAGACTGGTTTAAGAGTTTCGGAACTGAAAACTCTCCAGGTACCAAAGTTTTCTGCCTTGTAGGGGATGTTGTGAGAAGAGGAATAGTGGAAGTTCCAATGGGAACGAGTGTTAGAGATCTCATCTACCGCTTTGGCGGAGGCTTAATTGGTGGCAAAGAGCTTTACATGGTTCAGACAGGAGGAACAGCGGGAACTTTTGTGGGTGTTGACAAACTCGATGTGCAACTCGATTACGATTCTTTTGCAAAATATGGAGTTTCGATAGGCTCGGGCGTCATACTTGTCATGAGTGAGGATGTTTGCCCTGTTGACGTTGCGCTCAACACCATGGAATTTTTCCTGCATGAGTCGTGTGGAAAATGCACGCCATGCCGTGAAGGAACGAGATTAGCTGTGCAAACACTCAGGAGGATCAGTAAAGGAAGAGGGAAGAAAGAGGATCTGGACACTTTGAGAAGCATAGCAAGCGTGACGCAGGAAGCGTCTTTGTGTGGGTTAGGACAGAGCATAACCGTTCCGCTCACATCGATCATCGACAACTTTCAAAAAGATTTTGAGGATCACATAGGAGCTGGATCATGTCCGCATGGTGTGTGCCATTTTGAGAAGTCGAGATCAAAGTCTAAGGTTCGTAGGTGATTCGCTGTTCACAGCGAATTACTTTGAATTACCTTTATTTTCAGAATGCTCGACCTCGAGGTCGAGCATTTCTTCTAACATCACTGAGTCTTTGAAAGCATCACTTATTTCATAAAGGTAGGCATTTTTGGATCTCTTTCTCCGCAGAATACCCATCTTGTGAAGAGCTCTGAGAACAAAAGAGGAATCTCTTCCCCTCATTTCATCTATCGTTTGCTTGCTACATGGACTATTTAAAATGACTGCAGCGATTACTTCAAGTTGAGAAGAGGTCAGTTTTGAGTAGACGTTCTTGACAGACTTGGCTACAAGATCTGCGCAATTTGCCTTGGTATAGAATCGGTAAAATTGCCCCATCTTTTTCAATTCCACACCGTGAGATGGATCCAGAAAATGTTGCCTTATTTCCTCGAGCAGAATTTGTAGCTCTTCTGGATTTTTGCCTGTCCACTTTGAAAGCTGCTCAATGCTTACGCCTCTTGTTGCAAAAATTAGGGCTTCAATTTGCGCCTTCAAATCCACTATTTTTTCCTCCTCTTCGCTTTCCTCCTCTTCACCCATATACTATTGCCGTCTTCGATGAGTTCAACTTTTCCAAGGAACACCAGCTCCAGTGTTGCCAGAAAGTAGATAATGATCTGATATCTGTTCGATCCTCTTCTCAGTATCTCTGCAAGTTCAACTTGTGCGCCGTTCAAAGTAGCGATTATGTTTTCCATTATTTCTTCAACATTGAACGCTTGCTTTCTTATCTTGTACACGTTGCTACGAATCTTGAGTTCTTCGACCACTGACTTGAAAACCTTAGAAAGCCTTT
>QNAO01000063.1 GCA_003641785.1 Thermotogae bacterium | reverse complement strand
GTACAAAAGATGGGCCACATATTCGTCAATACCTTCTGAGGAAGGAATCACGCTTCTGTATGCCTCTATGTACGGAAATACAGAAAAGGCAATGTACTCCGTTGCAAAAGGGATTGCTGATACTGGTGTTCGCGTAGACATCTTTGATGTTACACGAACTCATCTCAGCTATATTCTCCCATCTCTGTGGCAAAAGAGAGGTGTTGTTATAGGAGCTCCAACATATGAAGGATCACTCTTTCCACCAATGGTCAATGTATTGGAAATGGTTGCTCTAAAGCGCGTCATGCACAAAAAGGCTTTCGTGTTCGGCAGTTTTGGCTGGAGTGGGGGAGCATCCAGGAAAATTCGACAAATTGTTGAACCCCTCAGGTGGGAAATAGTAGATGTCCTGGAATTCAATGGGAGGGCAACGGCAGAGGTTCTTCAAGAAGCCGAAAAACTCGGTCGAAAAATAGCCTCAACTGTGATGTCATGACTGATCGCATAATCGATTATCGAAACCTGCTAAGGGCTAATGGATTCAGAGTAATTCAAGACAAACCTATTGCCGGTGGTTATCAATTTCTGATAGAAAATTGTGGCCATTTGAGAATATATTTTAAGAAGAATGGTCAGGTTTCGATCGACGTGTCGCAGTTGAATCCCGAGTCCAGAAAACAGATTCTCAGTATCTTGAAGCACGGAAAAAACATGTTGCTCGCAGACAGGAGTTTCTGGAATACCATAAAAGATAGAGCTCTTGGGTTTTCAGGTGGACTCCTGAAATTACACGATAATCAAGAGCTTCTCAAGCTTTCTGGTTGTGTTTTGCTCTATGATGGCTACGGTATAAGAGTGCTTCATATGGGAAAATCTTGCCCTGAAGTTATCAAAAGAGAACTCAACAAAATCAGTGTTCCACGTGTTGATGACAATCTCTCACTTGTAAGATTTGTCAGCGACTTTTTGAGAAAAAATCCCGAAGCTGAAGATACACTGTTGGCTTTCCTGTCTGATGTAGTAGACGAAGAATCTTCAGAGCTTGATACATTGCTTCAAAAACACCTTATCAAGAAAAAGCTTGAAGATCCTGCGGAGATCTTACCGTCAATTGGATCAGATGAAGCTGGAAAAGGCGACCTTTTTGGTCCTCTGATCGTTGCAGCTGTGTATGTTGGTTCCCATGAACTTGCTTTTCTTGAAGAAATCAATGTTAAAGACAGCAAGGCTATGAGTAAAAATTCCATCGTTAGAGTTGCGAAAACGATCTCCAGGATTTGCCCCCATGCCATCGAGATCACATCACCATCGGAGCTTTCAAATGATTCGTGCAATATGAATGAAGTGTTGAGTAGAATGCATTTCAAGTGCATAAAAAACGTTGCCAAGCAGAAGGAATCACTCGCGATCGTGTACGATGATTTTGGCAGTAAAACACTGAAAAAAATGATCAAAAGTAGATTCCCTGAAGCGTCAGTTCTTGGATTCAGAAAGGCGGAGCGCAACATGGCTGTCGCCGCCGCCTCTGTTCTCGCCAGAGCCGAGTTCTTGAGCAAGATCAAAGCTCTCGAAGTGAAATATGGCATCAGCATAGCCCTTGGCGCTGGACCTAAAGCCATCAAATCTGCCGAAGTTTTTTTGGAAAAGTATGGAGCTGAAGAGCTTGGAAAAGTTGCAAAAATTCACTTTTCGAATCTAAAGAGGCTAATCAACAGGTGACAGTTTGATCAACCCCTCATCCACAATTTTTCCCTCATGAGTCAGTTCCACTCCATCAACAACGATGGATGAGTTCAAACACACTCCATCACAATGAGATGGCGCTTGATCAATGTCCATCAAGTCTGGAATCATGTCCTCGCCTATGTAACCTATTCCCCATTCAGTGCATCCCCAAATTCGTTCGTCTTCCAAAACATTTCCAGTTAACTTCGCGCCTGGATTGAATCCCGGCGAGATATGAGCCAACCTGAACATTGCAGGATGGTTGAAAGATTCCAGCCATGCACGAAAGACGTCCGCCTGGTTACCACCAGAAATGTCTTTTATCATCCCGTTTTCAACCTTTAGCACGATTGGACTTCTGAGCAGCCCAAGAGGAGGAACTACAGAGCCATCAAAAACGATTGTTCCGTTTATTGATTCTATAATCGGAGTCCAGCTTATCTGCCCTGGCAACATGTATATCCCAGGTTTGTCAGCTTTCCCAGAATCACATATAACTGGACGAGCAGGGCTGTTTTCAAAGCAGATGTCCGTACCCGCTTTTGATCGTATCCTGACGTTCTTTGATCTCTTAATTCTTCCGGTGAATTCTTCCATGAACATCTGCAAGCGCTCTATATCTATATTGAGCGTTCTTTTCATCATATCACGATTCATGCCAACGAGACATATGTACCTCAGAGATTCATTTTTGACCGCTTCTTCATAAGCCGTCGAGTAAAGAAGCCACTTTTCATTGAATTCAATCCACACATCGCATTCTTTCAGAGCCGCGGAAAGCGATCGCAATGGCAACTCAGGGTCTGCAGCTTTTCCCACACCTGAAGGAGCGCCGATCTTTATTAACATGGGTTTCCCACCGATTAGATGAACAGAACCAGCAACTGCAAGAGCGACTTCTTCATGAGATTCAGTGTCATATGTTATTACTACTTCTTCACCCGGCCTGATTCGCAGAATATCTACTGTAAGCTTCTTTGCAACAAGAGTTAAATCAAAGAGCATTTGAAACCCTTCTTTCTACTGGGACAAACTCTATCTCAAAGCCAAAATGCCTTGGCCCGAGCAACTCCACAGCTTCTGGAGTCCTCCACATATCGGGAGCTGGCGAAGCCACAACAGACACCTTCTGACCTTCTTTGAGATAGGGATTAATAACTGGTGATGCATCGTCTTTGTTGAGCAGAATTATCAAATCCGGCGATGTGACATACGGCTTTCCATCAATCCAGGAGACGAGATTCTCATTCTTAAACCATATCTTCATCTCGTGGCCCTTCCACTTACCTGTGCCTTCGAGCTTCATCTCTCCGTAAGTGAATCCACCTTTATCCTGCCATGCAGCGTCTGCCAACGCTATTCCTTCAAACACCAGGAATCCATTCAAAGCCCTCACAACGTTCTTGACAGGATCAATACCTGTTTTCAAGGCGTTTTCCCGCTCACGCGAAACTCTCCATGCAAGTGTTAAAGTTCCCGGAACTATTGACTCTCTGAACACCTTACCTACGACTGGATGTGATGTAACCCCCACCTTGTTGTTGCTCGCAACAGCCACGGCTCTGACAATTTCCTCCGCCTGCTCATCACTTGAGATACTCGTCACAATCAGCTTATCTCCGAACTCGTTACACAGTGAAAAGGGAACCATTGGCACAGCTTTAAGGTAAAAACTCGTGTGTTGAACCTCCGGTACTGCCCTTCCCACCGGATCAGCATCAACCACAGGAATATCGAGTAGCGCGGCTACCTGGAAAGCAACCGCTGTGTTCCCTCCTCCAAGTTCGGTTGGCACAACGGCTTTGAATGATGTTCTCATATAACTCTGCAACATTTGGAAAGACTCCACGCTGGGAAACTCGTGCTTTACGGGTAGGTCTTTCAGAGAAATCTCATCCCGTGGAGAGATCGATCCAACATAATAGGGACAAGCAATGATGTCTTTATCTTCAATTTCATCAACTGAAATCATCTTTACCATTCTACCATCCAAAACACTTTCAACTTCCTCTATTCCCTTTTGTAAACTGCCTCCTCCCCCTGTTCCTAATATCGCACATCCATAAAGCACATGTTTTATGTCTGCCATGCTAAGTTCTCTCATGAATCACTCCTCCTTTGATTGAGTATGCATGCAGAATATCTATCTTCTTCCACCTTCTTCAGAGTCATATCTGCCAGTGAGCACTCGTCTACAGCATTGGGGCAACGTGTTCGAAATGGGCATCCAGATGGTGGATTCAGCGCACTTGGAGGTTCACCTTGAATTGCCGGTTCTGTCAAAACGCTGTCAGGATCTGGAATAGGAACTGACTTCATCAAGACTTTTGTGTAAGGATGCAGCGGTTCATTCACTACTTTTTCTGTCGGACCTATTTCCATAACTTTGCCCAGATACATAACCATCGCTTTGTGACTTATACTTCTCACTACAGCAATATCATGACTCACAAAAAGATATGTTAAAGAGTGCTCTCTTTGTAACTTCTCGAGCAACTCGAGTACCTGAGCCTGCACAGAAACATCCAGCGAAGCTGTCGGCTCATCAAGAACGAGAATCTTTGGTTTTATGGACAAAGCCCTTGCAATAGCCACTCTTTGACACTGCCCACCACTCAGTTCTCCAGGATATTTGTACATGTGTTCCTCGTTTAGCCCCACTTCTTTCAGCAAATCTACAACAAGGCTCTTTCTTTCTGTTTTTGAGATTTTTTCATGCGCGCTCAAGGGCTCGCTAATGATGCTCAGCACGTTCATTCTAGGATTGAGCGATGACACTGGATCCTGAAATACCATTTGAACGTTCTTTGATATCTTTCTGAGATCTCTTTTCCTGTATTTCGTTATTTCTTCACCATCAAGCACCACCTTGCCAGATGTTGGTTCTATCAGTCTTGTAAGGCACCTAACAAGCGTGCTCTTTCCGCTCCCGGACTCTCCAACTATTCCAAGTGTTTCACCCATTCTAACCGTAAAACTCACGTTATCAACGGCTTTCAGCACTGATTTCGCAGACCACTGGCCAGTTCTTCTGACCGCGAAGTACTTTTTCAGCTCGTA
The DNA here is from genome assembly GCA_003641785.1 of Thermotogae bacterium. GTDB lineage: Bacteria > Thermotogota > Thermotogae > Thermotogales > DSM-5069 > B6-G13. Next base: position 1,245 of record QNAO01000063.1, on the reverse strand, counting down.
AACCTCAACCATTTTCATCACCGCCGTAAACATGACAGGCAACATAGTGTTGATCCTCAACCTCAATGAGTGGGGGAATTTCCCTGAAACACTTCTTAAATGCGCGCTCGCAGCGCTCATTAAATCGGCATCCTGTTGGTGGATTAACAAGAGACGGTACGGAACCAGGTATGGCTTTCAATTTACCTCCAACTCTTGAATTAGGAACAGCATTGAGTAGGCCCACTGTGTACGGATGGAGAGGATTCTTGAACAGTCTCCTCTTTGTTGCAATCTCTACTATGCTTCCTGCATACATGACCCCTACTCTGTGAGCAAATTCTGCAACCACTCCCATATCGTGAGTTATGAAAAGAATACTGAATCCATGCTTTTCTCTGAGAGATTTCATCAACCAGAGAATCTGCTTCTGGATCGTAACATCCAGCGCTGTTGTTGGCTCGTCGGCAATGAGAAGTTTTGGTCTGCATGACAGTGCCATAGCTATCATTACTCGTTGTTTCATACCACCACTGAGTTCATGAGGATAGAGATCAGCCACGCGGTTCGCATCAAGCATTTGAACTTCCCTCAAGATGTCAACAACAGATCTGAGAGCTTCTTTCTTTGGTACTCGCCTCCGTGCTATCAAGACATCAGCAAGCTGTTGACGAACCGTGTAGAGAGGGTTCAGACTTGTCATAGGATCTTGGAAAACAACAGCTATGTCTCTGCCCCGTTTCTGCTCAACATTCTGGGCTGTTAACTGCTCTTGTTCAAAAAAGATCTTTCCCCGCGATCTTGCGTTGCTTGGAAGCAAACCCAGCAATGCTAAAGATGTAACAGTCTTTCCACATCCCGTTTCGCCCACCAAGGAAAAGACCTCATTTTTTCTGATCTGAAAACTCACATTCTTCAGAGCTTTTATTCTCCCATAAAGGGTCATAAAGTCGAGTGAATAGTCTTCAAATCTCACAAGCTCCTCAGACACTAAAAGAATCTCCTCCTCAATCTTGGGTCAACTGACTCTCTCACAAGGTCTCCCAGCAAATTGAAGCTCATAACAAGCAAGAATATGAACAAACCTGGAAATGTCGGTATCCACCAATAATTCAGAAAGTAGTTTTTCCCCTCACTCACCATGAGGCCCCAATCGGGCGCGGGCGGCTGAATGCCAAGACCGAGAAAAGAGAGAGCTGCAGCCTCCAGTATCGCTGTTCCCATATCCATGGTTCCTTGCACCACTACAGGAGGTATGCTGCTTGG
>QNAO01000062.1 GCA_003641785.1 Thermotogae bacterium | reverse complement strand
TTGTAGTAGTCTTTATTCTGTGGAAGTGAACCAAGGCAGTAGTTGTAGAACCATTTGCCTTCAAGGAAAAGATGATTCAAATAAAGGAGTTTTAGAATGGAGAAGATCTATAAATGTATCTTACATACATTTGTGTATATTTTACAAGACATTTGTGCTATCCTCTAAGAACCACATAGACCACATAAAATCCATAAGCAGAAGTCAGTAAAACTCCCTCAAGCCTCGTGATCTTCCTTTCTGTTACCGAGAAGACAAAAACACAAAGTGAAAGAACCAGCAGAACGAACAGATCAACCCAGTAGTTATCGACATTAGCATTCAACCTGCCAGCAAGCGAAGAGAATCCCAGTACAACAAATATGTTCATTATGTTACTTCCCACAACGTTTCCAACAAGAATACCTATTTCCTTTTTGGCTACAGAAGTTATCGTCACGACAATCTCAGGCAAAGATGTTCCCACAGCGATGACCGTCAGCGCAATTAAGCTTCGACTAACACCAAGCTGGTAAGCGATCCCGACAGCTCCATCGATTGTGAATTTTCCACCAATTATTACGCTTATCACTCCGATGATCATCTTAACTAACAACAAAGATAACCTTTGCTCATTGTGCGCTTCCAGGAAAATCTCGTCATCTACTATCTCCCGCGCTGAAGTAAAAACGTAATAAGCATATATCGCAGAAAAACACAGCAGGACAGCTCCATCATTCCAGTAAAGAACATAGCTGTGATTTCTCAAAAGCATGAAAAGCAGAACACAACAAGACAGTATCATGAAAGGTACTTCTGCTCTCACTGTCCTCCGTTCAATGGGAATAGGGCGAATAATCGCAGCTACCGCCAGACATAAACCGATGTTCGCAATGTTACTTCCAACGACATTTGAAAGCGGTACATCGCCAAATCCCTTCACTGACGCCACCATGGAAGAGACCAACTCGGGAACGGAAGTTCCCAATGCCACCAGTGAAAGCCCCACAACTGTCTTTGGAACGCCAGTTTTGAGGGCAAATGAAGCGGCTCCGGTCACAAGAAGATCCGCCCCCTTAATAAGCAGAACAAGTCCTACAAGAAGCAGAATCAAATCCAACCTCATTCCACCTCGTGTACTTTGATCATGTTCGTCGTTCCAACAACTCCACAAGGCACTCCGGAAGTCACTATCACAACATCACCGGTTCTAACAAAACCCGAGGCTTTCGCCCTTTCTGCCGCCACGTGTATCATCACGTCCGTCGTGTTCACTTGAGGTATAACTATCGGTGCTACACCCCACACAATTGATAATCTGTGAAACGTCTTCTCCTCTGGGGTCGTGGCTATAATAGCTGCTGAAGGCCGAAATCTGGATATCCTTCTTGCGGTTCCTCCAGAAGCTGTTGATGTAATTATCGCTTTTGCTCCAATGCATTTTGACAGATCCCAGCAGCTCTTTGCAATGGCTTGTGGTATATCCTTCGTCGCAATGTTTTCAAGCTTCGGCTTGTCGTGCCTAAGATCTTCAAACCATTTCTCTGCTTCTTGAGCTGTTTTAGACATGATTTCAACACTTTTCACCGGATAATTTCCTATCGCAGTTTCACTTGTCAGGAGTAAAGCGTCTGCGCCATCGAAAATGGCATTCGCTATGTCTGCGATCTCAGCCCGTGTGGGGGTTGGGTTCTCCAGCATCGATTCAAGCATCTGTGTTGCGATTATTACAGGAACAGCGTGGTCTCTCGCCATTGCGGTTATCCTTTTTTGAAGGATAGGCACTTCCTCGAGCGCTGTCTCGACTCCCAAATCACCCCGGGCGACCAGAACACCGTCGCTGACCTCACATATGCGTTCAAGATCGTTCAGAGCCTGAGCTGTCTCAATTTTCGCGATTAAACCAAAATCACCAAACGAACTGATAACCTTCCTGGCCTCAACAATGCTTTCAGCATCCCTCACAAAGGAGAAACAAAAATAGTCCACGCTCTCCTTGGAACATGCCTTGATAAATTCCATGTCTTCGTCTGTCAGAAGCGGTAAATCAATATCTACATTGGGTATGTTGACACCTCTTTGCGCTGTGATAGAACCTCCCGAAATCACATCACATTTAATCCCTTTGTTTTGAACCTTTGTTACTTTCAGTTCAACTTTTCCATCATCGAGTAGTATCTTCTGGCCCGGCTTGACTCTATTGGCAAGCTTCGAGTAATTTATGTGCAAGATACTCTCACTTCCGACAACGGGTTCTGATGTGAGAGTAACTGTTGCTCCTCGCTTCATTTCTATCTGTTCGCTTAAGAGTGAACCTGTTCTAATCTTTGAGCCAGCAAGATCAACAATTATGGAAAGCGGTAAACCCTTATCTACCCGAACTTCGTTTATCGTGCGAATCAGATCCACACATTTCTGAACCGTTAGGTGTGAAGTATTCAGCCTCAGTGCATTCGAACCTGCTTCTATTAGTTTTTGTATCTGTTCTTTTGTTTCGGTTTTCGGCCCTATAGTGCAGATTATCTTCGTTTTTCGCATGTTCACCATCTCCTTAAGACAATTGATAGGCTAAATTGTAGAGAGACATGTCGAGGGTTTTCTTATTTTCAATAACTTTCTTCAATGGAACGTGAACTATCTTACCAAGCTCAAGAGCCATCATCGTGCAGTGGTCTCCATTGAGCAAGGCGTGAACAGCTTGTGCTCCCATCCGTGAAGCGAGCAACCTGTCAAAAGCTGTTGGGCTTCCACCACGCTGAACATGTCCCAGTATCGTGATTCTGGTGTCGTATCCTATACGATTTTCAAGACTGCGTGCTACCTCATAAGCGCTGGCAGCTCCTTCTGCAACCACAATTATGCAGTTTATCTTACCGCGCTTTCGTTCTTCAAGGAGTCTTGACGATAGCGTGTCGTAGTTGACAGGAACTTCTGGAACGATAACCGCTTCTGCTCCAGTAGTTAATCCCGACACAAGAGCGATGTACCCAGATTCTCTGCCCATTGTCTCAACAATAAAAGCTCGCTCATGAGAGCTTGCTGTATCTTTTAGCTTCTGAATCGCATCAACAACTGTGTTCAAGCAAGTGTCAACGCCCACACACATATCCGTCATACCTATGTCATTGTCTATCGTACCAGGAATGCCAACAACTGGTATGGTGTGTTCTTCATAAAGAATCAATGCCCCGGTAAGGCTGCCCTCGCCACCTATTACAACAAGTCCATCGATGTTGTGTTCTCTTAGTTTCACAGCGGCCTTTTTTCTTCCTTCTGTAGTTCTAAACTCCTCACATCTGCTGCTTCTCAAAATGGTGCCTCCTTTTTCCATTATCCCGGCCACGTCGTTGAAAGACATCTTCTTTATCCTTCCTTCTATGAGTCCACAAAATCCTCTTTCTACTCCAAAAACTTCGAGACCCTTTCTAACTCCAACTCTAACAACGGCTCTAATAGCTGCGTTCATCCCAGGAGAATCTCCTCCACTGGTTAGAACAGCAATTCTTTTCACTTAAGCCACCTCCAGGTGTAAAATAGTTGTTGTAAGATTATACAACTCTGGAGGTTTGAATCTTGTGGAAAACTCTTTTGGAAATTGATGACATTTCCAAGGCAAATTTGATAAAGGGACTGTTGGAAAGTGCGTCAATTCCAGTTATTTTAAAAGGTGCCGACTGGCTGGATCCCGTGATTTTCGGTCAAGGCGGCGCTGTCGCGTTGATGGTGCCAGAAGAATATTTTGAAGAAGCGCAGAGGATCTTGAAGGAGGGGATAAGCGATGAAGAAAACCGCTCTTTATGAAGAGCATGTCAAAAGTGGTGCAACTATTGTCGAATTCGCCGGGTGGCTGATGCCTCTTCAATATTCCACTATAAGTGAAGAGGTACTGGCTGTCAGGCACAAAGCGGGGCTATTCGATGTTTCTCACATGGGCGAAATTGAGATTACAGGCCCAGACACTTTTAAATTCGTTGATTATATTGTTACAAATTCCTACGGCTCTCTTGAGATGGGACAGATTATGTACACTGCGATGTGCAACGAGGAGGGCGGCGTAATAGACGATCTGCTTGCGTACAACTTTGGTAAAAACAAAGCACTGCTTGTTGTGAACGCCGCTAACACAGAAAAGGACTTCAAGTGGATCCATCAGAACGCGAAGAAATTCGATGTTAAAGTGGAAAATGTCTCTTCGCAGTGCGCTCAACTGGCCCTTCAAGGACCAATTTCTGAGGAAATTCTACAGCGCTTTGTGAGCAAGGATTTGTCTGCTGTGGGATACTATCATTTCATAGAATGTGAGGTTCTTGGTGCGAAATCTTTGGTTTCCAGGACAGGATACACAGGAGAGGATGGGTTTGAGATTTACTGTGATCCAGAAGCGGTCGCATCTATTTGGAGAGAATTGATCAAAGCTGGAGTGAAGCCAGCCGGACTTGGGGCGCGTGATGTCTGTAGACTGGAAGCTTCTTACATGCTCTATGGAAACGATATGGACGAAACAACAACACCCTTAGAAGCAGGGTTATCCTGGGTTGTGAGGCTTGACAAAGATTTTATAGGCAGAGATGCTCTTGCAAAACAAAAGGAGAGAGGAATTGAAAGAAGAATCAGGGGGCTTGAACTCTCATCGAAAAGAATCGCCAGGCACGGTATGCTTGTCTACATGGGAGAAGACCAAATTGGAGAAGTAACCAGTGGAACTCTTTCACCAACAATTCAAAAATCCATAGCCATGGCTCGCTTGAAAAGCAATGTGAAAATATCTTCAGAGGTTTCCATAGATATCAGAGGTCGTCTTGAGAACGCGCGCGTTGTTAAACTACCATTCTACAAAGGATCAGTTAAAAGAAGTTGAGGAGGTGTCTTGAAGTGAAAAGGTTTACAAAAACACATGAATGGATTCAAGTCGAGAACAGCGTCGGTACTATTGGAATAACGGAGTACGCCCAGGAAAAACTTGGAGACGTTGTCTACGCGGATCTTCCCGAAGTCGGAAAAACAGTCAAAAAAGGGGAAATACTATTGAGTTTAGAATCAGTCAAAGCCGCAAGCGATGTTTACGCACCCGTGAGCGGAAAGGTTGTGGAAGTTAACGCAGCACTGGAAGACAAACCCGAGATCGTGAATAAGGACGCTGAAGGTGAAGGGTGGCTTGTGAAGGTGGAAATTATTGACCCAGCAGAACTCGATGATCTACTCAATGAGGAGGACTACAAGAAACTTTGCGAGGAGGAAGGATAAATGTATCCGTACATTCCTCACACAGATCAAGAAATCAAAGAAATGCTTAATACCATAGGCGTTGCGAATATCGATGATCTGTATGTTGACATTCCCGCTAAAAGTAAGAAGTTGAACATTCCACCATCATCTGATGAATTCACTGTTTTTTCCAGGATGAAGTCTTTATCTGAATCCAACGCTGTAATTCCAAGAGAAAACATCTTTTTGGGAGCTGGCTACTACGCTCACCACATTCCAGAAGTCGTGAAATTTCTTGCAGGTAAGCCGGAATTTGTTACCGCTTATACGCCGTATCAGGCGGAAGTTTCGCAGGGAACTCTTCAAGCTCTTTTTGAATACCAGACAATGATGTGTGAACTCACCGGTATGGAAGTCACAAATTCATCGATGTATGACGGAGCAAGTGCACTTGCCGAAGCAATCATGATGGCTTACAGAGTGAAGGGAAAAAATAAAATTTTGATTTCTGAAGCTGTTCATCCTGAATACATAAGTGTCAGCAAAACTTATGCAAACCCTCACAATATCGACTTCAACATGATAAAGCCCAACGAACTGGGGCAGACAGATGTAGAAGCAATGAGATCGATGATCACAGAAGAAACAGCAGCTGTTGTTGTTCAGTATCCAAACTTTTTCGGAGTCATTGAAGATCTGAAGGCTGTCAGAGAGGTCATCCCTGAAGATGTGATGCTTATAGTTGTATCTGAACCCATATCTCTTTCGGTTCTTGAAAGCCCTGGAAAGCTTGGTGCAGATATAGTTGTTGGAGATGGTCAACCACTGGGGTTACCTCTCA
>QNAO01000061.1 GCA_003641785.1 Thermotogae bacterium | reverse complement strand
GGTAAACCCTCCTCTTAGGGGTATCACAGGTTATGAACACATAGGCTTAGAGTACATAGCATCGTTCCTGAGAAAGAACGGCATTTCTGTCAAAGTAATCGATCCAAGACTTCAAAAGATACCGCCCGCTAAAGCGGTGTCAGATATCTTGGATTGGAATCCAAAAATTGTGGGTGTTTCAATTCCCTTTCAGGATTACGTGTTTGACTCAATAAGATTTATCACGCAAATGAGAAAATTTGGCATCAAGTGCCACATCTCAGTGGGAGGTATATTTCCCTCTTTTGCTTACAGAGAATTGCTTGAAACGTTTCCCCAAATCAATTCGGTTGTTCTCGGTGAAGGTGAAAAGACGTTCACCCAACTTGCTCAAAACATACTACAGCAAAGAGACTGGCATCAAACTCCGTGCATAGCATACTCAAGCGACGGTGAAACAAAAAGCAATGAGATAAAGCCTACCCTCACTGACCTGGATCTTGTGCCTTTTCCATCAAGAGATCTGCTCCCTTTCGCGCTGAAAACCCTTGGCTACGCGGCGATAGTATCGTCTCGAGGTTGCTTCGGAAGATGTAACTTCTGCAGTGTCGTGCCTTTCTTTTCTCTTTCAGGTAGCAAACTGAAAATGAGAAGCGCCGAAAATGTTGTTGAAGAGATAACTTATTTAGTTAAAGAACACGGCGTTCAGTTTCTGGCATTCAACGATGCCAACTTCCTTTGCAGCCGAGAGCGAGCTGAAGAGATAGCGCACCTTTTAATACGAAAAAACCTGAAGATTCGCTACAGTATTGAATGCAGAACAGACAGCGTTGAGATGAGTCTTTTCAAACTTCTCAAAGAGTCCGGTTTACGAAAGGTTTTCCTCGGAGTTGAATCAGGTTCGCAGAGCATGCTGGATCGCTTAAAAAAAGACACAACTGTTGAAGACAACTTACGCGCAGTCGACATTCTTTCAGAACTGAACATTTACACAAGACTTGGCTTCATAATGTTCGATGATAGAACTTCAATAGAAGAAGTTGAAGAATCCCTGGCATTTCTTCGAAAAGTAAAAAGAAAAATGCCGAAGGGGAAACTGAAGGGAGTTTCAATCACAGCCAGGCTTCTTCCTCTTGCGGGAACTGAGTTTGAACAATATCTGAAGGTATCTAAAAAGTACCTGGGAAGTACCTTCAACTATGATTATAAAATAGACGATCCCATGGTGAGATTCCTTTATCGCGTGAACAGGTTCTTCTATGTGTCTTCTACAGGTTTTCTATCTTTTTTACACCTTGCGAATAGATGGGAAAATCGATGGCTAAAAGAGAATTAGCAAAAAATCTTTTTGGCACTACCGCGGTTTTCTTAAATTGCCGGGAAGTGGAGAGCAAATTTCAGGTGTTTATGGAAAGTGCTCAGGTAGTTCTACAGTCATATCGCTCTGCGCGTACTTCGACATAAAATACTTCGAGGCTTCTATTTGCTGAATAGCTGTTTTGTAGCCATCAAGACAACTGTAGAAATCGAGCTCCTCTCCGGATATGTAATCATAGGCTGTACTGTGCTCCAGAACCCCGTCATTAGACACGATGAAAATCCTGTGATCATCTATGAATGATCCTTCAGGCACACGGTATCTAAGAGCCGCGAATCCATGCTCAGCGTTTAACAAATCCTGTCCAAGGAATATCTTATGCTCTGGCCTTAACCCAACTATATTCATTATTGTTGGCAAGAAATCAATTTGCCCACCTACCACATGTGATTTCAGTTGAATATCTGAGCCCGGAAAATGGAATACCAAAGGTATATTGAACGCTTCTTTGTAAGTGTATTCCTTTCCCAAAACTTGAGTCATTATTTCCTTCACTTCCCGGTTATACGGATAAAGGCCTGCGTGATCACCATAGAGCACAATCAGTGAATTTTCATACAGACCATACTCCTTGAGAAGCTCTATAAAGTACCCAAGCGCGGCATCGGCGTAATGCTCCGCTTGGAGATAGTTTCCAACCATGGTGTTCTGAAGCTCTTCAGGAAGCGAGAGTTTTTGAAGCTCCTCGGGAATTGCAAATGGAGTATGGCTTGAAAGAGTAACCAAAAATGCAAAAAATGGTTGTTTCAATCTGGAAAGGATCGCCGCAGATTGCTTAAAAAGCGATCTGTCACTGAGGCCCATGCCGAAAACTTCGTCCTGCTCAAAATCCTCAAGGCTGAAGAAGTCGTCAAATCCTATGTGTGAGTAAACCTTTTCTCTGTTCCAAAACCACCCTACATTACCATGAAATGCCACTGTGTAATATCCCTTCTGCTTGAGTAAATAAGGCAAAGCGTCGAAATCAACGTCTCCGTATTTTTCGTACGCGACTTCGTCACCAATGGCATGAAGAGAAAGGTTTGTTATGAACTCGGCATCAGCGGTATTTCCACAACCCACCTGCTGGTAGTAGTTATCGAAATATATAGAGTGTGATCTAACGATGTTGTTGAGATTAGGAGTTATTTCCTGCCCTGCATAATGAAATCCTACCAAGAAATTCTGCATCGCCTCCATTTGAATCACTATGATATTTCGACCCTCTGCTATACCAAAGTACTTGTGCCCCGTAGAAGTGATCTTTGGGTTTTCAACCTCCTTTGGAAGCGACGTGTTGTCGTTCGATGGAATCACAGATGTGAATATATCGTACAAATGATACGCGTAAATACCGTATCTGTTAAAAACAAAGGGTGCTTTAAGAGGTTCGGCTGTAAATGGGACTATCACGAAAAGAGTGATGAGAAAAAGAAAAGGTAGAGGAGTTTTTTTGTTTTTCAAAGAGAGTGATTTCCTCTTTCTAAACACAAAGAATCCAACTGGAATAAGATCGGCAACAAATGTCAGTGAATACAAATTGGTGAAATACTTTATGTTCGCTCCAAGCTTTCCAACCTGAGGAAGCAAAATTATCTGCTTTATGGATGGAAAAGAACCAAAATTCTGAAAGTAAAGAAAATCTATGAATGAAGCTATTGAGACTATGCAGTAAAGTAGAAAATAGTCCTGTCTGAAAAAACTGGCAAACAAGAGATAAAACAGCAATGTCCACGCCAATGTGCTCACGAGAACCGCAAAATGAAGTGGTACACCTGTTTCCACGTAGAGGAGAATGATCTTCGCTATGGAAGCTGCGATGAACAGAAACACCTGCCACCGGGACCACTGATTTGGCAAAGCGCATACCTCCCATAATTTTTCCTAAGAGCAGCCGATATTTATTCTATTACTTGACTTCCTCCCCCCATTTTAATAAGGGAATTCTTGCTTTACCAAAGGAAAGATGATTCAAATATTCGATTTTACTTTTCTTTTGAGGGACTATTTTTAACTCATATGTTATTGGGATTAAATTGGTTCTATCAATTTTGTTGAACAAGTTTTTCACTTCAAAAATATTGTATCATTTGGTTGAATTAGAAAGTGATTGATTTTCAATCTGTTCCATTCTGTATCTTTCTAATAAATTAAGGAGTTTTGGAATGGGAAGGATCTATAACGCTGTGGAGAGGTGCTGACATTGATAAAAACCACCGTCGTGGAAAGAGTGCTCAGGAAAGAATTGATCAAGGCTAACACTGTCATAAACGATGAAGTGTTTGATTACTTGAAACGATATAACGGTCCATTTTGCTCAGCGCTTAAAGAGAACGTTGTTGTATCGAAGCAAAATCTAATTCCCCTCTGTCAAGATACTGGCATGCTGGAATTCTTCGTTTTTCTTGGTCACAAAGTTGTGCTTGAAGAACCTGTTGAAACCATTCTAACAAGAGCTGTTAAAGAAACCTATGTGGCAAATTGCTTTAGAACATCGGTGGTTGACGATCCGATCTTTCAAAGAAAAAACACGTTAGATAACACGCCTGCAGTTGTTCATGTTTTTCACACTCAAGGAAATCAAATGACTGTAAAATTTCTTGTCAAAGGCGGTGGAAGCGAAAATCTCACGAGGCTTTTCATGCTTTCTCCCACAGCCACGGTACAGGAGATTTCCGATTTGGTTGTAGAAGTTGTTTCAGCAGAAGGAAGAAAAGCTTGTCCTCCTCTGAACGTAGGCATAGGTCTTGGAGGCACCGCTGACAAAGCTCTGTTATTATCAAGATTGGCTCTGACGAAGTCGTTCAATGAAAGAAACTCACGTCATTGTTACGCGCACCTCGAGGTGGAGTTACTGCGGAGAATCAATGAGCTTCACTTAGGTTATCAGGGGCTTGGTTGTGGATTGAGTGCCTATTCTGTTCATATTGAGTTCTTTCCAACTCACATAGCAACACTTCCTGTAGCTATCTCTTTTGATTGTTATCTCAGTAGAAGAGGGGTTGTTGAGTTTGTCGATAACGGATCATATGATGGGTGAAGAGTTTACATATTCCGGTGCAATGATAGTGATGCGAGACGCCGCTCAAAAGCGCCTTTTTGAATCAAGTGATTCGGGATCAGTAACAGAACTGCTCCTGAAAGATGAAATCGTTTTTTATGCAGGTCCCATCATAACTGAAAAACGTGTCATTATAGGTCCAACGACGAGTGCAAGAATGGACAAGTACTTAGGAGAATTGTACGAAAGAGGTGTCATAGCAACTGTTGGAAAAGGTCCAAGAGCTGCGCCTGCTGTGGAGGTATGCCGTAGATACAGGCGACCGTACTTAGTTGCTCCAAGCGGGGTGGCGGCGTTTCTTTCCACAAAAATCGAGCGTATAGAACTGATAGCTTATCCGGACTTAGGACCTGAAGCTGTATACCGTATCTTTGTGAGGGATTTTCCGCTTTTGGTTGCTGTTGATAAGTTTGGTAACAATATTTTCGAAAGGTGGGAAAAACGATGAACTCAGAATCGATAGAGATTCATTTAAAACTCAGGGGAAAGATTGAGATAAAGCCCAGAATTAATCTCACCAGAGAAAACTTCCATTTACTGTATACTCCGGGAGTCGCGGAAGCTGCACAGATGGTACACAAGGAACCTCAGGCACTTTACCAACTGACGAACAAATGGAACAGCGTTGCGATTGTGTCAGATGGCTCAGCGGTACTTGGCTTGGGTAACATCGGTCCTCAAGCGGCTCTGCCCGTTATGGAAGGCAAAGCGCTTCTCTTCAAAGAGCTTTCAGGTGTTGATGCTGTGCCACTGTGTATAGATACCCTTGATTCCGATGAAATCGTTCAGTTTGTGAAGAACATAGCCCCCACATTTGGAGGAATTAATCTTGAAGACATATCTTCACCCAGATGTTTTTACATAGAACGAAAATTGAGGCAAATTCTCCAGATTCCGGTTTTTCACGATGATCAACACGGCGCTGCGATAGCAATTTTAGCCGCTTTGAAAAACGCCCTGAAAATTGTGGACAAGAGGCTCAGTTCAGTAAAAATAGTTGTCATAGGGGTTGGTGCCGCGGGTGGCGCGACGATAAAGATGCTTTTAAAGATGGGAGCAAGCAACATAATCGCGTGTGACAAAGCGGGAATCTTGAACAAAAACGACAATTCAACCATGTTGAATTCGTTTCACAGAGAAATATGCTTTGAAACCAACCCGGATAACATTAAAGGGGAGCTTTCAGATGCTGTAAAAGGAGCAGATGTTGTTATAGGAACATCAGTTGCTGGGATTTTGAATGGTGAGATGATCAAAAGAATGGAACGCGATCCAATCGTGTTCGCTCTGGCAAATCCAGTGCCTGAAATTATGCCTGAAGAAGCAAAATTTGCTGGAGCGAGAATTGTGGCAACTGGGAGGTCGGATTTTCCCAACCAAATAAACAACGCCCTTGTTTTCCCGGGTCTCTTTAGAGGTGCCTTAAATGCCAGATCAAAAACCATAAATTTTCCAATGATGTCAGCAGCAGCGGAAGCTTTGAGCGACAGCATTTCTGAAGAGGAGCTATCAGAAGATCGTATCATTCCAAGTGTTTTTGATAAAGGTGTCGTTGAAAGGGTTGCAAAAGCTGTCTTTAGAGCGGCTGTTGATTCGGGTGTTGGGCACATTGATCCTTAGAACAGTTGATGATTCACATGACCACGAGCAG
>QNAO01000060.1 GCA_003641785.1 Thermotogae bacterium | reverse complement strand
CTGAAGAGATTTTCAAACTCTTTGTGAAAATCTTCAACATACGCACCTGTAAGCATTTCAATTTCCTCAGAAATAGAGCGATGCACATCACCAAGGTTTTCTCTCAGTTGAGAATATAAACGTATTTCCACTTCAAGACGCGATATATTTTCAATCTTTATCATTAACTGCTCGAAAGACACTTCATTTTCTCCGCTGTCTTGCAAAAGGTTCAGTTCTTTTTCAATACGATCTTTTACTTTAGTGAGATCATCTGTCTCAGATCTAAGAAGCCTTTTCTTTGTCCAAATGTCCCACAGCTCGGGCTCTGTTCCATGGAGTTCATCAATTCGCTTTTGTTCAATAGCCTCAAGTATTTTTCGAGTATCTTCGGCAGACTTTTCCAGCTCGCGCATTTTTGCAAATCTCTTACGAGCTTCTTCCAACTGCTCCGGGTCACTGAGGCCAATCTTTTGAAGCTTAGTTTTCAAATCCTGCTCGGCTTCGTGAAGATGTTTTAAGAAATCGTTATACTTCTTTTTCTGAGCCAGGGTTTGTTCTTCTAAGATACTTGTCTCCATCATACACTTTTCCGCATGTTCGAGGGCTTCACCAAGGCGAAGGATCACAGAAGGCATTTCTTCAACGCTCTGCAATCCGTACTGTCTTAACTGATTGAAAAGCTCTTTTTCTTCCTCTTCAACTTCTCGCTTCAAATCAATGAGCTCGTGAGTTCCCTTTTTCCACGAAATATAGGAGCTGTACATCTCTTTCAATTCATCAAGACTGTTCACACCAAAGGACTCCAAAGTTCTCTGCAGAGATCCTTTCTTCTCTTTTTGGAAACCTCTGATCTCAAGTTGAAGCTGTATTTTCTGCTCATTCTCGCTTTCTATCTTTTTCATAATCCTCGAAACAAATCCGAATAGAGAAGCACCCATAGCTCCTGATATAATCGTCAAATAAAACCACACGGGGTTCAAGAACAAAGCTGCGAAAATTGATCCAAGCATTCCCACAAATGAAACAGACCCAACGATTCTGAAAACATTACTCTGCCTTTCCAATTTTCTTATGTTCTCGTCAAGATCCTCGACAAAAATCGATAACTGACGAATCCTATCATTGAAAGATGACGATGACGAATCCTCAAGGAGCTTCAAGATCTCGTCTCCATTTTCTTCGAACATTTTCCAAACTCTCTGGTATCTACTTATGTAGTCTTCGAGTTTTCTTCTTTTTGTCTCAAAAATTCGGTATGAAAGCTCTATGTTCTTAATTCTGAGTTTGAGTGTCTCGAAATTCGAATCTTCGCACTTCAAAAACTCCTTTGCCTGTCTGAGACTTTGGAGTGTCTTTTCCTTTCGTTCCTCGATTCTCTCGATGTCTGAACGTACATGTTGCATATCCTTCCTCGTGATTTTTAGATCTTCAAGAAGTTTCCTGAATTCTTCAAACTGCTCATCAGAAAGGAGTGGCTTTGCCCGCATTTCTTCGATTTTGCGAAAAATATCGCTCAGTTTCTTTTCGTGGAGTTTCTTCAACTCTTCCAACCGATGGTCGACCTCTTCTTCAAGGATTCTCATATCGTTATTTAATTTTTCTATACGAGAAATGGTATTATTGAGATTCCTCAAAAGTTGCTGCTTTTTCGCAGCAATTTCGATACAAGACTTCCTTTCAATCCCGAGCCGACTCAGTTCCGATTTCAATTGATTCACTTCATTACTCGCTTGCTTCTCCAGTTGTATGAGATAGGACTCAAAATCAGGTATTCTCTCTCGCACCTTCAGCAAGCTATTCGCCTGTTCCATCATTAACATTTTTCTTTTAAGAGACGCCTGTACCGTACCGTCAGCCTTAATAGATGTTGGTATATCCTCTTCATCAGACATCGTGGACACAGATTCAAGATAACGTCTCTCCAGAACAGACTGAGATAACGAGTCACGCAGTAGATCTACGTTGAGCGTCTTCTCGTTGCCATCAGACGTTTCTATCACTACACTCCCACCAAAGTGATCAGATTTCCACGGCTTGTATTTCTCCAGTTCTTGAACTGTAAAACCAGATAAAACACCGACAATAAATTTGTACAGCGTCGTTTTGCCTGACTCGTTCGGCCCTAACACAACGTTGATTCCATCAGCGAAGTCAACGGAGAAATCCTCAATTTTACCAAAACCTTCAACTCTCAATTTTTTTATTCTCAGTTCTCCTCACTCCCCACAAAATCCATTAACTTCATGAAAGCACATGCGGCTAATGGCTTATCACGCAGATTTTCGTAGACCTTTTTCTCAACGACACTCTTCGGATCTCGAAACGTTGCCAACACTTTGTTTCCAAGAAGTCCCGCTTTCCGGGCTTCTGAGTCTGACATACACCTTGTAACAAGACCAATCTCGCCGTCTTCTCTTTCTTCCACCTTACTCGTCTCAACAACAACGCAGCCTTTGAATTGACTGCTTATCTCGGATTCAATACCATCTTCTAACATCAAAAAGCGAGGTTGTCTAACTTCAACGGGATTAGACGAAAAGGAAAATTCCACCGACTCTGAAAGCACAGAAATGTTGTCCGCGATCCACACCGATTCAGTAATCTCGTGATTTGTCAGCTGAATCCACTCAAACTCGATGTTCTCTGGAATTAAGTTCAGAACATCTTCTACATCTTGGGGAAAAGCCGCATTCCCGACCAGATCTACTGCAACGTATTTATCAGCACGAAGTCTGAGAAATTCAAGAAATATAGCCTTTTTGAGTTTTGTAACCCGCTTCCAGTCAAGGGGAAACTGAGCATCCAGATCATCAAAAATTCTGAGTTTGTTCAGGATAACCTTTCTCATGATGATGCCTCCAAACGAGTAATATGAAAGAGAGCCGTAGCTCCAGGTTCAATTTCAACATCTATTACTTCAAGTAAGCCGAGCGTCTCCCATGATCCGCTGCAAAATCTTCTGACAATCCCTTCAACCTTACCAATCGTCTTGTCAAGTTCTATCTTAACTCTTCTTGAGGAGTCCAAATCTAAGTTAGCAACGAAGATGATACCTTCTTGTTCGGACCAAAAAGAAGCGTTTGCTGTCTTACCGTCCTGCCAGTCGAAGTAAACAGGTCTGTAAGTGCCATTACAAATTAGTGATCGATACTGACTTCTCAGGTGCGATAAATCGCGCAGAAAACGCGCCATATCTTGCCCATCCTCCCAGTGCAACGCATAGTGGTCGAAAAAGGCAAGCTTCCCTTGAAATTCATCTTCAGCGTTCAACATAAACCTTCCCTGAAAAGAATTGTCTAAGCCCAGATTCATCGGTTGCCTTTCTGCTACTTCCTGCCCAGAGTTTATAAAAAAGATTCCACTGGGTGCAAATGCGCACATGTAGGGAACCAGGTACCTTAAAATTTCTCCATTCTTTCGAGATGCTATTCGTGGAGTATCTGCAGTTTCTGCGGCAGCGATGAACGGTAAAGCGGTGCTGGTTGCAATGTTCTGATAGAACTCGTAAGCCTTTTCAGGACGCGGTAACATCCACCAACTGTTTCCTATTATCGCATCGTATCCAGCCTTTTTTGCATGCTCTGCCCTGGAGAAATCGAACTCTTCTGCTATAAAGACAAAACCAGGGTCGATATCTCTCGCTTCCTTCATTATCAAATGCTCCAAATCTGCTGGAAGAGCGTGTCCCATGTCCAGGCGCACACCATCGATTCCGTATCGTTTCTGATACTCCGGTAAAATAGAAGAAATATAGTTCCACAACTCTATGTTGGGTCTTTCTCCAGGAAATTTACTTGCCTTTATAACATCAAACAAAATGTACGGAGGTTGATTTGGCTGAACCTTTCCAGCTGAAGTTACTGGATGATCTTCATACAGTCTCAAAAAGGTAATGTCATCCCATGTGGGCTGAGGATCGTTTATCCAATCTGAAAAACCCGGAGCAGTTATGAGCCCAAAAAATCTGACAAGATCGGAAATGAAATCGGAGTCATTAACCTTTTTTACAAACTCATTCCACCTTCTCTGATCGCTTGTCTTAGGATCAAACTCAAACCGCTTTAGATGTTTGATAACGGAAGGATAGTTGTAAATAGCCCTCATTTCATGATATTCTGGAATTTTGAATTCAAGATCGTCAATTCTCGGAGGCGCGTATTCATAGAGGTCTTCCACTCGAATCCAGTAGAACCATTCTGGATGTTGGAGTATCAAGTTGGAATCTCGAGCGGCTGTTCTGGGTATGAAATCCGTCAAGACCCTGATTCCCAAAATATGAGATGCTTCCACGAGCGCGGCAAATTCATCCTCGACCTTCCAATCATCGAGTAAAGGATCATGGTATATATCATCGATCTTCATGAAATCCTTGACGGCGTAGGGGGATCCCAACTCCCCTTTCTTAAAAACATTGCTTGAACGTGTTACTGGAAGCAAATACAGGGCGTCTATTCGGAATTTCTTAAGAAATGGCAGTAACGCTATCATTTTTAAAAACGTTCCAGACTCTCTGTAACCGAGAACATCATCCTGTTCAAATCTTCCAAATCCCTTGTGATTGTAAGCAGCGGTTGATCTTATTAGAGCACCGTAAATAGTAGCTCCTTTGATCCAATCTCGGGATATTTCATTACGCTGCAAGCAAATTGACTGATTGTAATCAATTGATTTGTCAGAGCGCGCGAGAATCCATTCAATTATCTTACCGAAAAACTCTCCTGGATCGACAAACGCTTTCCCGCCAGAAACTTTCACAGAACCATCATACCAGTCGGGAACCCATAGTAATGGCACACAGTAGTTCAACTTTTCACTTGGTCTTAGTGATTCTCTCATTTCCGTCAAATACACCATATCACCTCAAAAACTTTCCAAATAATCTTTCTGATCTTCTCCAAGAGAGTCAATAGTGATTCCCATACACTTTAGCTTTGCTCTGGCTATTGACTCATCAATCTCCTTGAGAACAGGATACACTCCAGGCTTCAAAGAATGTTGTGTCAGGTATATCAGTGACATAACCTGAACAGCAAATGATAGATCCATTATTTCAACGGGATGACCATCTGCACCTGCCAAGTTAACGAGTCTACCCTCCGAAAGTAGATAAAGGGTCTTCCCATTGGGGAGTTTGTATCCATCAACATTAGGCCTTGCTTGAAACACATCAACGCTAATCTTGGAAAGTGCTTTCACATCTATTTCGACATTAAAATGCCCGGCATTTGCGAGTACAGCCCCATCCTTCATGAGAAGGAAATGTTCCTCACCTATAACATTGATATTCCCAGTTGCCGTGATAAAGAAATCTCCATGCTTGGCGGCTTCCTTCATAGTCATTACAGCGAATCCATCCATAGCAGCCTCCAGCGCACGCACAGGTTCCACTTCCGTTACTATGACCCTGG
The DNA here is from genome assembly GCA_003641785.1 of Thermotogae bacterium. Lineage (GTDB taxonomy): Bacteria > Thermotogota > Thermotogae > Thermotogales > DSM-5069 > B6-G13. The sequence continues at coordinate 664 of QNAO01000060.1, read as the reverse complement.
CTCCCAAACCTCTGGCTCTGGAAGCTATTCCTCTTCCACACCAACCATAACCCGCGATGACAACGGTTTTGCCAGCAATAAGAAGGTTTGTATTGCGCATTATCGAATCCCACGTCGACTGCCCTGTCCCGTATCTGTTGTCAAAGAGATATTTTGTGTGAGCGTTGTTCACAGCAATCACAGGAACTTTCAAGAGCCCGGAGTTGTGGAGTGAACGCAGTCTTCTCACACCTGTAGTCGTTTCTTCGGTAACACCCTTAAGTGTTTCAACAACAGGGTGATTTGTGGTATAAGCAGTTACCGTGAGATCTGCTCCATCATCCAGGATCAAGTCAGGCATGAAATCCAGCACTTTCTTGATTCCAGCCTTGTATTCATTTTCGTCGTGAGTGTGTTTTCCATAAACACTTATTCCGAAATCCTTCAAAGCAGATGCTACATCATCCTGCGTACTCAATGGATTACTACCAGTTATAGCGACAACAGCACCCAACTCTTTCAGTGTCATTGCGAGATAGGCTGTTTTCGCCTCCAGATGTATGGACATACCGATCTTCACATCCTTCAACGGTTGGTTTAGCCGCTCGTCATCCCTTATCTTGTTCAAAAGCGGCATGTACTGAGAAACCCACTGTATTTTTTGTTCACCAAGTTTCACAACAGT
>QNAO01000059.1 GCA_003641785.1 Thermotogae bacterium | reverse complement strand
GCGCCAAGAAGGGGAGCTACCCAACCTGCCGAGATCTTTTCAAGCCTGGCCGGTAGCGCTCCGCTTCTGAGTATAGCCGCAAGCTGCTTTGCTTCTTCGAGAGAGAAGTTCCCGGTTATTTCCGCCTTACCATCTGGTATTACAGAAACAACATATCCCGCAAACTGAACCACGTTGTCCAAAACAATGGCGAGTCTCTTCTCTCTTGCTGTAGCACTACCGGTGGCGCTCTCAGGTACCATGAGTTGTTGCGTTATCTTTTTGAAGATCTCGGCATCTCTCCTACCTACTTCAAACGTTACTTTGTATCCAAATCTGCCTGGTCTTGTATCGGGAACAGGATTAGCTGCCACTATAGAAGGAGAAACAAGCTGTAAATCCTTTATCAGCATTATCTCTTTTCGAACCAGGTACCAAACATTTCCTTTGCGGTTGGAAAGCCATTCTGCTTTCTTGATCTTTGCCAAATCTCTCAACCTTGGATCCGTGGAAGGATCAACTTCGCTCTCATCCACAACCTGGCCGAAATACATGACTCCTGTTGATCCGATGAGTTTTTCCGCACGAGTGGTTTCTGTGGCGGCTGGGATTTCAATAACAATAAATGAACTGTTTTCTCTGAATGTCTTTCTTACGATCGCCTCGGTATAACCCGCTGCATCCAACCTGTTTCTGAGTACAGTCCAAACATCATCAACGATTTTCGATGGATTTTCAGCGCCCTCCTCAACATCAACGCGGTACTCTAACCTCGCACCACCCTTTATGTCAAGACCGAGGCGAATTCTTTGAAATACCTTCGCAAATCCCTCATATGTCTGCTCACTTGTGGGCCAAAGCAACACAACAAAGGCAACGAAGATTACAGCAATGACCACAATGAGCCTTATTCTATCGCTTTTCACGGTCTTGTTCCCTCCTCAATTTCAATCCTTCTTATTCTGCACGTTCTTGCTATCTGCTCTCGTTTCTTGCTTTTCTTTCAGCACACTCGCAATAGCTCTTTTGGTGATTTCGAGTTCTGTTGCTATTGCACTCTTGACCTTCACTGTATCTTTCTTTATATCTATCACTTTTCCAACAACTCCGCCAACGGTGATAACAGTATCACCTTTCTTCAAACTGCTCACCATTTCACGAAACTGCTTCTCTCGCCTTCTTTGCGGCAGAATGATCAAGAAGTAAAACATAACAAACAAAATGATAAGCAGAAATATGAAACTGAAAGCAGATCCTCCTGTTGCCTGTGCTGATGCAGTTGGAGCGCTTTCTGTAGTGCCTGGTGGAGCGTTAAGCAGAATATTCATATTTTTAGATACCTCCTCTATGAGCATCTTCTGTTAATTTTACCAGAGATTTGTAAATTATGGGAATCAGAACAAGCTGAATTGCCACACCTGGTGCACCCACTGCGAAGCTTATCAGTATCGCTGATAGCGCTTCAAGCTTGATACCAACAATCGCACCAAGAACATAATATGTCACGGAATACACTAATCTTCCAACGATTATTGAAAACGCGATTGCCAGATATATGTTTTTGAACCTCTTGTAAAAAATCGGGGTGAGGAAACCGTAGAAGAAAGTCTCTATCATCATGAACAAGAAAAATGGAAATGCCGGAACTCCTGTCGCAAGAAACCCAACAAAAGGTGCAAGGAACCCAACGATTCCCCCCATAACAGCCCCGGAAATCAAACCCGCGAGCATTGCCACTAAGTGTAGAGGTAGAAAAAGTCTTCCAAATAGGACCGATCCCGAAGCGTGTACCAAATAAGAAACAACCACACTCAAAGCAAGCCACATACCGGCATACGCCACTTTCTTACTCATCTGAAATACCTACCCTTCATCCGTTTATCTTAAACAACGTTTTTCTCTTTAACAACTCCCCCTTTAAGCCTCTGAACATTCAAATCACTCACATCCACATGAGCTGCCTTTCCATATAGTATCATTTCAGCAATAGCTTCTCCAACAGCTGGAGCGAGCATGAAACCGTGCCCGCTGAAACCAACAGCGTAATAGTACCCGCGAACTGACGGAGATTCTCCAATAATTGGCTGAGCATCTGGAGACATGTTATAGTGACCCGACCAGTGTCGTATTATTCTGAGTTTTCTCAGAAACGGGAAAATCCTTGCCATTTTCCTTGAGAGCTCTTTTTCAAATCTGAATGTAACGCTGTAATTTATCCCAGCTTTTTCGTCTGCATCTCCTTGACCCATTACGAAGTTCCCATGTTTAGTTTGACGCATGTAGTAATTTCCCGAAAAACTAATTGCCATGGGATCAAAAAAGTCTTTCAACGGCTCTGTCACAAATATCTGGTGTCTGTAACTCTCAGTTGGAAGATCCACACCTGCCAGCTTTCCCACTTCTCTGGAAAAAGCTCCGGCAGCGTTTATGACAACATCAGCTTTCACGCTTCCATTTGTTGTGTGAACAATCCATCTGGAATCACAGAGTCTTTCTAAACCCACCACTTTGGTGTGAGTAAAGATATCGGCTCCGAGTTTCTGGCTCGCCCTGGCATACCCAAAGGCAGCCAAATGAGGATTGGCATGTCCATCACTTTGACAGAACGTTGCCATCTTGACACCTTCGGTGTTGATATAAGGATATCTTCTTTCTACTTCTTTTGGACTCAATATTTCCACTTTTAGCCCAGCTTCTCTCTGCATTTTCACATTTTTTTCGAACTCCACGGCTTCTTCATCGGTATAGGAAAGGACTAGATATCCTCCCTGTTTGTATTCAATATCCATACCAACTTCTTCAGAAAATCTTTCAAAGTGTTTCACGCTTCTCATAGCGAGCAGAACGTTGTTCAGCGAACTCCACTGCTGTCTTATTCCTCCACCACATCGTCCCGTTGCTCCCGATGAAAGGTAATTCTTTTCAAAAACAGCAACACTTTTCTCACCAAGCTTTGTCAGGTGATACGCAATCGCGCAGCCTACAATACCACCACCGATGATGACAACTCTGTAGTCATTCCCCATGGCTCTTCTCCCCTTTAAGGAGTGATTCGAATTTTATCGGCATCGCCGGTGGTCTAAACACACCGTGGCCGAGTTCCGATATCTTTTTGCCCGTTTTTCTCGCCAAGATGGAAAGCGCGTTGAGGCGGCACGTTCTTCCGCCACAAGGCCCCATTCCCAATCTTAGATAACGTCGGAGCTCCTCAAAATCAGTAAACCCTTGTTCAATTGCCTTTTCTATGTCCGCTTCTGTGATCTCTTCACACCGACAGACATAGCGATTGTCTTCTCGTTGAAGTCTCGCAAAATTCCTAACTGAGCGCCCGTGTCCAGTGGGAACTTTCAAGTACACAAGATGGGTTTTGTTCGAAGATTTCACAACTTTGAATATTTCTCCCTCGCACACCGGTTCACCGTCTTTGTCTAAAGCTATCACGGCTTCTCCTTTTTCTGGGAGGGCAAACTCCCACGGAATAACAACTACATCTGTGTTGTTTTCAGCATTCTCCTGAATCATGAATATTGCAAGACCTGGACACTTCATAACGCACACGCCGCATCCAACACACTTGTTGTAGTCAATTTCGGGAAGACTGTTGATGTTTCCAGATACTGTTATCGCGCCAGTGGGACACGACGTCTGACACGGATTACACGGTATCGCCTGATTGCACTCAATCACCGGAACAAGCTTTCCTTTGGGGGGTTCTTGCCTTTGAACAGAATCTCTATAGCTATATGTGGGATAATCTATCGAGAACTTTTTCAATCCACTGCGTACCTTCTCTGAAAAGGGTCCTGATCGAAACTCAGAAAGCTCCTTCTTCATGGACGCGATTTCTTCAGTTAGATCGAGTTTCTTGCATTCACTTGCAACAACAAGACCCGCTATGCTTCCTTCAATCATTGCCGTTGTCGCTTCCTCTATTCCAGATACATCGCCCGCTATGAACAAGTTGGAAATATTTGTTCTCATATTTTCATCACGATAAGGAACGTATCCACCCAATTCAGGTATGTATTGCAGTTCCACTCCAGCCATAGCGGCGATCTCAATTGAAGGCGTCAAACCTGTGGCGATGCACACAGTGTCCACAGCTAACTCTTTTTCAGAACCGGGAATTTCGTTGAATTCGTCGTCAACCTCAACGATTATCGCTCCTTCAACTCTTTGATCACCCACAACCTTTTTAATGGTGTGCCTCAAAATTATCGGAACACCAAATCTTTTAATCTTATTGGCATGAACCTCATAGCCGCCAACTTTGTTAGCTATTTCCACTATTGCTTTCACCTCAGCTCCTGCTTGAAGAAGCTGGTAGGAAACTATCAAACCTATGTTCCCAGATCCTATCATGAGGACCCTTTCACCAGGAAGCACACCGTACTGGTTCATGAGCGTCTGAACCGCGCCCGCACCATAAACACCGGGCAGGTCGTTGTTCTCGAACTGAATGAACCGCTCAGATGCTCCTGTCGCTATCAATGTGAAGCGCGGTTTTATCTCTATCATTTTATCTGCGTTTCGATCGTAAGCCGTTATCACGTCTTCGTATACACCGGTTACCGTCGTCATCGTTAAGATATCCACATTGTCACCAAGGGAATTCAAAATCTCTTTTGCTATCTCAAAACCCCTGACAGAGGCATAGAATCCTTCGTGTCCAAAGAACTTGTGCGTCTGCTTCAAAAGTTGACCGCCAGCTTCAATTCCTTCATCAACTACGAGAGTTTTCACACCGCGTCTGGAAGCTTCAAGCGCGGCACTCAAACCAGCGGGACCCCCTCCTATAACCAAAAAATCTGTTTCTACCATTTGGGATCACCTCTTCCATGCTGACGAGCCACTTTCATTCCTTCTCTAACAGGAGTTATACATGTCCTTACGTTGGATTCACCATCTATTATCATTACGCACGATGAACATTTTCCAATGGCGCAGTAGAACCCTCTTGGACGGTTTCTCTTGTAGGATTCACCAAAAACGTCGATCCCATTCGCGACAAGAGCGGCTGCCACTGTTTCTCCTTCATAAGCCTGTATCTCTTTTCCTTCAAAGTATATCTTTACAGGTTTGCCTCTTTTGAAATCGAGTATTGGATGCGAGAAAATCCTTCTATGCAAGCCAGTGCACCTCCTCCAATTTAGATATGGATAGCTTTTCCGTAAACCCCTTCAAGAGCGCCCAATATGGTCTCTGTCAACGTCGGATGCGGGTGAATCGCTTCTTCCAACTGGCGTGTGGTGAGTCCATATTTCACAGCAATGACGCCTTCCATGATCATATCCGTGGCATTGGGAGAAACTATTGTTATACCGAGCACCTTTCCGGAATTCTTGTCTGCCACAACTTTGACAAATCCGTCTCTTTCATTCATCGTTCGTGCTCTTCCATTGGCACTAACAGGAAATTGAGACACTGTTACTTTGTCTGGATCGGCATCTTTCTGCTTCAATCCAACGCTGGCAATTTCGGGTGAAGAGAATATAACGCTTGGAACGGCTGAATAGTCCATCTTGGATTCCTCACCTGCTATGCATTCTGCTGCGACTATTCCTTCGTACATCGCAACATGTGCCAGCATTATTTCACCACGAACATCTCCAATGGCGTACACATTTTCCAAGGAAGTTTGCATGGAAGAAGTTGTTTTTATTCCTCTGTTCATCTCTAATTTCAGTTCTTTTATGTCATCTGGCACATTTGGTTTTCTTCCCACAGCTACGATAACTTTTTCAGTTGTAGTTTGTAACTTCTCGGTATCTGTCTCTATAATTGATTTGAATCCATTTTCCACAGGTTCTACCGAGGTAACCTTCGATCTCTGGAAAATACTAACTCCTTTCTTTTTCAAGGCTTTGAAGATAACCTGCGCAGCGTCTTCGTCTTCCGTGGGCAGAATGTGATCCATGAGCTCTACAAGCGTGACCTTAACTCCAACCGCACTGAAAAACGTCGCAAATTCCACACCAATTACTCCTCCGCCAACTATTAAGACGCTCTGAGGCAGTCTTTCCATCTTAAAAACATCATCACTTGTCCATATTCCCGAAATCTCTGAAAAAGGAGCAAACAGGGTT
>QNAO01000058.1 GCA_003641785.1 Thermotogae bacterium | reverse complement strand
TGTTGAAAGAGATTGTATACGATGTGGATGGCGTTCTACTGATGACCGTAAATCCGGGGTTTTCTGGGCAGAAATTCATAGAATCAAGTTACGATAAGATACGATCAATGAAGGAAATGATTCAGCAAAGAAATCCCAAAGCAAAAATCATGGTTGACGGGGGCATAGACAGAAACAACATAAAAAGAGTAATGCACAGCGGAGCCGAAATATTAGTCATGGGATATGGCGTCTTCAAAACGGGGGATTTGGCAACTCTGAGAAAAGAGATGGAAGATGCAAAATGATGCTTGTTGTGGCCAGTAGAAACGAAAACAAATTACGTGAGATACAAAAACTCGCGCCTGATGGTTTCAATCTTGTTTCTTTGAGAAAGCTGTCCATCACTGTGAAGGCTCCAGAAGAGGGAGATTCGTTTATCCAGAATGCCATTTCAAAAGCCATTTTCTACGGAAACTTGCTGATGAAACCGGTCGTTGCAGATGATTCTGGGCTCGTTATAGACGCGCTGGGTGGTTTTCCAGGAGTCCTTTCGGCTCGCTTCATGAAAAATCACCCTTATATTGAAAAGATGAAAACTATAATCAAGATGTTGAAAAACAAGGAGAAGACTGCTCGCTTTGTGTGCACTGCGGCGTTTTGGAATCCTGAGTCTAAGGTTCTTTTGTGCTGTGAAGGCTCAGTAGAGGGAATAATTTCTGAAGATATTAGGGGAAATTCCGGCTTCGGCTATGATCCATTTTTCATTCCTGAAGGATTTGACAAAACATTTGGTGAACTTGGTGAAGAGAAGCACAAAATAAGCCATAGATCGAGAGCTTTCAAACAGTTGTTTGAAAATCTCTCTAAGATGGTATAATTTCAGCCAACAATCCGGAGGTGGTTGTGTGTCACGTTACGAGCACAAAACAATAGAGCCCAAGTGGCAGAATTACTGGGAAAAAAATGATCTGTTCAAGACCTCACAAAGGTCTTCGTTACCTAAGTATTATCTTTTGACAATGTTTCCGTATCCCTCAGGAACACTACACGTGGGACACGTCAAAAACTATGTCATCGGTGATGCTATCGCTCGTTACAAGCGAATGCGCGGCTACAATGTTCTGCATCCCTTCGGCTACGATGCTTTTGGATTGCCCGCAGAAAACGCGGCTATCGAGAAGAACATTCACCCTTACAACTGGACTATGGAAAACGTAAACATCATAAGACAGCAGATAAAAAAACTTGGAATCAGCTACGACTGGTCAAGAGAGATATCAACTTGCGAGGAATCTTACTATAAATGGACTCAGTGGATATTTCTAAAGCTTTATGAAGCTGGGCTCGCTTACAGAAAAAAAGCGGCTGTCAACTGGTGCCCGAAGTGCATGACATCTCTGGCAAATGAGCAAGTCAAGGAGGGAGCCTGCGAGCGTTGTGGAACGCCCGTTACTATGAAGCATTTGCACCAGTGGTTTTTCAAAATCACAGATTATGCTGAAAGGTTATTGTCAGATCTAGATAAACTCGACGGCTGGCCAGAACATGTGAAAACGATGCAAAGGAACTGGATTGGCAAAAGCAAGGGAGCCACAATTTCTTTTCCTGTTGAGGGTCTGGATCTCAAGATAGAAGTGTTCACGACGAGACCTGACACACTGTGGGGCGTGACGTTCATGGCTCTTGCTCCGGAATCTCCATTGGTGGAACAGATTGTTCAACCGGAAAAGCGAGAACAACTCGCTTCGTTCCTCGCAAAAATGAGTCTTCAAGATAAGTACAAAAGGATCTCAACCGAATCAGAGAAGGAAGGATTTTTCCTCGGCAGATACGCTGTGAATCCTGTTAACGGAGAGAAGATTCCCATATACGTTGCCAACTACATATTAATGGAATACGGAACCGGTGCAATAATGGGAGTCCCCGCGCATGACCAGAGGGATTATGAGTTCGCAAAAAAGTATAACCTTGACATAAAAGTAGTTATTCAGCCTCATGAAAAAGCACTGAATCGTCTTGAAAGAGCGTACGACGGTGACGGAATTATGGTGAACTCTGGTGAACTGAACGGAACAGAAATACCGACCCAAATCGAAAAGGTTTTTACCTGGCTTGAAGATAAGAAAATCGGAAAACAGACAATCCAGTACAAACTGCGTGATTGGCTCGTCTCAAGACAGCGATACTGGGGTGCCCCTATTCCAGTGGTCTACTGTGATCACTGTGGAATAGTACCAGTGTCTGAAAAGGACCTGCCCGTCAAACTGCCTATGGATGTGGAGTTCCTTCCCACAGGCCAATCACCTTTGATGCTGAACAAAGGTTTTAGGGAAACAGTCTGTCCCAGATGTGGCCGAAAAGCCGGCAGAGAGGTTGACACAATGGACACGTTCGTGGATTCTTCATGGTATTTTTTAAGATACGTGAATCCAGATCAACAAGACGCTCCTTTCTTAAAAGAAGATGTGTCGTATTGGTTACCTGTTGATCAGTACATAGGTGGTGTGGAACACGCGATCCTTCATCTTCTTTACTCTCGATTCATTACCAAGGTTTTGTACGATCTCGGGTATCTAACCTTTGATGAACCATTTAAGAATCTCTTCACCCAGGGCATGATATGGAAAGATGGGGCGAAAATGTCGAAATCAAAGGGCAACGTCGTCTCTCCAGATGATATGGTAGAACGATACGGCGCGGATACTCTGAGAATGTATGTTCTCTTCATGGGACCACCTGAAAAAGACGCAGAATGGAATGATTCCGGAATAGAGGGAATCTACAGATTTGTCAAAAGAGTATGGAACGTTGTAAATAAAGCAAGTACAATTACTCCAACACAACCGGAAAACCTGGGAGAAAATGAAAAAAGGCTGATACGAAAACTTCACGCGTGCTTGAAAAAGGTTACAGAAGACCTTGAAGGAGGGTTCAAGTTCAACACTGCCATAAGCAGTCTCATGGAACTTGTAAACGAGACCACGTCGTACATGGAGAAGGTCCCCGAACCAAAGAGAAATACTCGCATTCTAAAAGAAATCAGTGAAAAACTTCTCCTGATGATATCTCCGTTGGCGCCTCACCTTGCTGAAGAATTGTGGTCTTTAACGGTTAAAAAAGGATCTATCATGAGCCAGAAATGGCCTGAATATGATCCAAAAGCACTGCAAACAGAGGAAATCGAAATACCTGTTCAGGTTAACGGAAAACTCAGAGACATCATAAAGGTACCTGTTGATTCGGACGAAGAAAAGATAAAGGCAACGGCTTTATCGAGCGATAAAATTAAAAAATTCGTAACAGACTCACCCAAAAAGATCATATACGTAAAAGGAAGACTTATCAATATAGTGGTGTAGTGGTGTGAAGAAATGTGTATTTTTACCGTCACAAAATCTTTTCATCACATTTTGAACCTTGGCAAAAAACGTCGAGTCTAAAAGTCGAAAGGTTAACCCCCCACCCTCCTTTTGAACCATAGAGAGCAACATTATACAAGAAAGTTTCGGGCGATCGCAAGGTCGCCCTTTATTTTATCAGAGCGAGTATCAAGTCGTTAACATTCGTGCCAGTTGGTCCAGTAATCACAAGTCCATCACACAACCACAGGGCCGAATAAGAATCGTTGTTTTTCAGAGTTTCTTCAACATCGATATTCATGTCCTTTAGAATATCGTAGGTGCGACCATCAACGATGCCACCAGCAGCGTCAGTTGGTCCATCTGTCCCATCTGTACCGACAGAGGCAACCACCACATTTGCCAAACCTCTTATTCCTATACTCGCTGAAAGAGCCAGTTCTTGGTTTCTACCACCTTTACCAGTGCCGATAACATGAACCGTTGTTTCGCCCCCCATTATGATTGCACATGGTTTTCGAATAGGCCTGTTGTAAAACACTTCTTCACGTACAAGTGAAGCCAAGAATTTGCCAGCTTCTTTCGCCTCGCAATTCAGCGAAGTTGTAAGAACAATCGCGTTGTATCCAAGCTTTCCTGCGACTTCAGCAGCTTTTTCGCAGGCAATTCTAACACTGCCAACTACATGAGTTTCAACGTTGCGAAGTCTCTTTGGTGTCTCTTCACTCAGTGCGCTCTTGATATTCTCATCTATTTCAATACCGTACCTCTTCAGAATGTTAAACGCTTCTGAGCAGGTAGTTGAATCTGGATAAGCTGGTCCCGAAGCGATGCTGTCAGGTCTGTCCCCTAAGACATCTGAGAGTAACAGCGAGACAACTCTGGCCGGATAAACATGTTGCGCGAAGCGCCCACCTTTAACCAAGGACAAGTGTTTGCGAACCGTGTTAATCTCGACAATGTTCGCTCCACATTTCAGAAGCTTCTCTGTTATCTCTTGCAGTTGGTTCACAGTGAGGCCTTTTGGTTTTTCAAACAACGAAGATCCTCCGCCCGAAACTAAGAAAAGCACCGTGTCATGTGATCTTAGATCTTTCGTAATCTGCAGTACCCGCTCAGTCGCAGTTAATGTTCTCTGATCCGGTACTGGATGGCCTGCTTCGTATATTTCTATTCCATCTATCGAACCCCGACTGTGCTCATACTTTGTTATAACAATCCCAAAAGCCACCCTTTTACCAAGAACATCTTTTGCAGCTTTAGCCATGTTCCAGGCCGCTTTTCCAATGGCAATAAGAATTACCCTTCCAGCAGGGAGAGGATTTCTTTCAAGATAAGCTCGCACTGCTTCATCTGGCAGTGATTTTCGAATGGCGTAGTTCACAATTTTCAGAGCATCGTCTTTCACATCACTCAAGTATCATCACTGCCCCTCTAAACGCTTTATCCACTGCCCTATTGCGAAAACGACTTCCTCTTCAACGTGGTTTGAAATCATTGAATCAGCGGGAGTTGACTTCTGCACTTTCATGAAGAAGTGATTCAAACCATCGAAAAGCTTGAATTCAACGTTGGATTTATCAGACAGCGCATTCTCAAGAACCCTGAAGTCCTTTTCGACAGTTACCTGGTAGTCTTTTGATCCCTGAAGTATCAAGACAGGAAGAGATATCTCTCTGAGATAATCTATTGGATTGTACTTTTCAAGTTCATAGAAGTAACTTGCAGGAACTCCTAAAGCCATTCCATTAGGACTCAGTTTGCGCTCTATCACGAGATCAAGAATCTCTATTGCATTGAGAATCTGTTTTTCAACTTCTTCCGATTGACCCAACGAAAGAATGTAGAGATATTGATCTTTCATGACCTGTGCTAACTTACGAGGTGTAGGAGCTAGCATGATAACACCCGAAAGCTCTTCAAAGTTGGACAGAGCTATGAACGGAGCCAGTGTCGCTCCTAAGCTGTGCCCTAAAAGATACACGTGGGTAACTTCCTCAAGAGACCTAACTGTATTGATAGCGGCACAGGCATCTTCTATAACCTCTTGTTCAATTGTCGGAAAGATCCCCTCTTCTTGCATCCTTTTACCATAAGTGTAAGTCCTCTTATCGTAACGCAGAGAAGCTATTCCCATGGACGCTAAACCCCACGCCAGATCACGGAAAGGCTTGTTCAACCCGATTGTTTCATCTCTGTCAGCGGGACCGGATCCATGAACAAAAACCACTATTGGAAAAGAATCTGCGCCTTTTGGCACCGTGATAGTTCCCTTCAATACCCAAGGTTCACTGGAAAATTCTATCTCTTTCTCTACAAAAGCATCCATGTTTACATATTGCGGAACCTCATTTTCTGGCGGCTTACCGGGAGCGAATCTCAAGCCGCTCACTTTACCCTCAGAATTCACAGGAATAACTATATTAAGGTAAGCTCTTTCAAATTTGACTTTTAAAACGACAACGTTGTACCCGCCTTGAGTCAGCGTTTCTCTACCATAAGTTAACACATAGGCACCATACTGGCTGACAAGTGATTCATAAGTTTGCTTCATTTTATCTTCAGTAAACACGACTTTCATTGTCGCATCGTGCAGATCGTATGCAGCCGAAAATTCTTCCTCGAGGAAGAGTTTCCAGTACGTTTCCGCAACGTTGGCGTACGTATCAGCGGCATTGGCAAACACGAAAAGGGTCACAAATCCTACCATAAAGGCAACAAGCCAGCGCATCAAAATCTCCCCCCTCTCTTTCCA
>QNAO01000057.1 GCA_003641785.1 Thermotogae bacterium | reverse complement strand
ATTTCATCACAGTACACAGAGGGATCAGGAGATGTATTGTTCTACACTTATGTGTCTGACGACGGGAATGTTATCACCAAAGCGACCCTACCCGTACAACTCGTTAAAGAGATCTTAGAAGAGGAACTCGAAATCCCGGTACCTCCCGTAAAGTCGGAACAAATAGATATTATCAATGACATTGTGGTGTTTTTAGACTATGTTGATGAGAAATCCTTCGATGGTCCTCCGAGAAACAAAGTAGAACTACTGAAAGAGCTGTCACAATTGGAGCCAGTAGCCGACAATATTGACTACGATGTAGAGGAAGACGAATTTGGGTGGTTAGTCACAGTTAGCGTGTATGGTGAAATACCTCGGAACTTGAGCGAAGAAATGGCTTACGATCAGATCGAGTCATTCGTGGATGACATCCGCGTCACAGAGGATTGTATTACAATACAAAAGTTCTACTACAGGGTGGATATAGATATACCTTACTTGCTTGATGAATTCAAATACGGAATAGAAAACTACTACTACGATTATGGATATCCTCCAGATACGCTGGAAGATCTTCTTGATTGGTATGTTTATGAACCTGCAAAGATTTTCAAAATGTTTGACTACACCTGTTCGCTAAATGATGGAATCTACACCATCACATTGACATTTCAAGGTGAAGTCCCAGCTGATATTTCTGAGAATGATTTGAAAGACATCTGTGATTTCGACAGTGTTGTTCTCTCTGAGAACGCTGTATCAGTCAAATTCACATTGAAGTAATTGTTGCAAGCAGAACTACAGACGGAGGTGCATAAAATGAGGAAAGCAACGGTTATAACGACCGGCAGCGAAATAGTCGAAGGCTTGATAATAAATTCAAATGCCCAGCACATATGTCGACGCCTCACTGACATGGGGGTTTCTGTCGCCAGGAGTATTTCTGTAGGAGATGACCTTGAGTCGATCGAAAAAGCCATCTGCGAGGCTTTTGAAGACTCAACTGTAATAATTGTGAGTGGAGGACTTGGTCCGACAAAGGATGATCTAACACGTGAGGCCGTCGCAAGATCTCTGAACAGAAAGCTTCTGTTCGATCCCGCACTGGAGAATCGCATCAAAGAAAAGATCTCTAAATTTCACAAAACTCCTGCCAGCACAAGAAAGCAAGCCATGGTGATAGAGAACGCAGAGTTAATTGAAAATCCTGTAGGAACTGCTCCGGGTCAGCTCATTCGTGATGGTGATGTCATCCTAATTCTTCTCCCCGGGCCTCCTCAAGAGATGAAGCCGATGCTTGAAAGTGTCCTATCAAAGCTATCAGACAAAAGAGATTGCTCTATAAACATGCTGTTCTTTGGTATTTCCGAGGCGAGCTTGGATGAGTTAGTGCAGAAATTACCAACTCCGAAGTGGCTGAAAGTTGCAACTCAGGCAACTCACACCGAAGGCGTGAAATTGCGACTACACTCACCCAGCGAATACTCTGCTGAACTCAAGAAATTTTCTGAACAAATAATCACTAAAATTAGTGAACACTTCGTTGGTTTTGATAATGCAACTCTTGAAGAAGCTGTCGTTCGAGGATTAGAGGCATCTAGACTTACTGTGAGCTCGGCTGAATCTTGCACTGGAGGACTTTTGGCAGCTAAAATAGTCAGCGTTCCAGGAGCTTCCAAAGTGTTCAAAGGAGCTGTTGTTGCGTATGACAATAGTGTGAAAACGAATATTTTGAAGGTCAGAGAGCAAACAATAGAACAACATGGGGCAGTTAGTGAAGAGTGTGTCTTTGAGATGGCAAAAAAAGTTAGAAATATGATTAATAGCGATTTATCAGTTGCAATTTCTGGAATTGCCGGCCCATCTGGTGGAAGCGAGTCAAAACCTGTGGGTCTTGCCTTTATCTGCCTCTGGGATGGAAAAAAGAGTTATATTAAGAGAATGTTTTATCCACAAGAGCGAAACATGTTCAGATCAAGAGTTGCCTCAACAGCGATGGACATGTTAAGGAGATATATCTTCAAGCTACCTGTGATATAATAATTCAAAACGCGCTGAGGAGGTCAGAGTCGATGAATGAGCAATATTTCAGCATTTTCATAGATGAAACCAAGGAATATCTCCAGGCTCTGAACGATTCGCTTTTGAAATTGGAAAGAAACAAAGAAGACATTGAAGCAGTAAACGAGACTTTCAGGGCACTCCACACACTAAAGGGAATGGCTGGAACCATGGGGTTTGATTCGATGACTAAGCTCTGCCACAAAATGGAACAGGTACTGGACATGGTGCGGTCTGGAAACTTAAAGATAGACGATACCCTCTTGGATAAATTGTTCCTGGGAATCGATGTCCTCGATAAAATACTGAAATCCATTATTGAAAGCGGTAACGAATCTCTGAAGGATTTTGATCTTGACGAGTTAATAGCGAGCTTCTCACAGGTCTCAGAACAGCGAAAAGAAGTGAATAAACCAGAGGAAGCGGAAAGTAAAACTGAGGAATCCCACACATTTCAAGGAAAACTGGAAATCGACGATTCTGTGAAAAGAGTTATAGAATCCGCCGTATCTAAAGGTTTTGAAGCATACTATCTGAAGGTTATACTCGAAGAGGGAACTGTATTCAAAGCAGTTAGAGCCTATATGGTATTTCAAAAAATTGAACAGATTGGTGGGGAAATTCTCTTGTGTTCTCCACCTGTTGAGGAGCTGGAAGAGGAAAAATTTGACAGGGATTTCGAAATTATCATAGTTGTTCGTGACAAGAAAAAGGAAGAAGTTAGAGATGCGCTGATGTCCATCTCCGAAATCGAAAACGTAGTCATCCAAAACGCGAAGGTGAAACAGATGAGTTCAGATGGCGTTAACAAAGTTTACGCTGAAAAGGCCATTGCCAAGACTGGAAGTCCAGAAAAACCTGAACCTAAGGCTAAGAAACGTAGATTAACACAAACCGTCCGTGTTGACATAGACAAATTGGATACACTGATGAACTTGATGGGAGAGCTGGTCATATCGAGAAGCAGAATCATTGACACTCTTAAAAGATACAATATCAAAGACGTAGACGAGAGTTTATCGCAACTCAGCAGAATAACGCTTGATCTACAAAACATCGTCATGAAAGTGCGAATGGTTCCGGTGGCGTTCGTTTTCAATAGATTTCCAAGAATGGTAAGAGATCTCTCGAAGCAACTCGGAAAGGAAATAAATTTTGTCATAAAAGGCGAAGAAACGGAGCTTGATCGCACGTTCGTGGAAGAAATAGGTGAACCTCTTCTTCACTTGATAAGAAATGCAATTGATCATGGAATTGAATCTAAAGAGGAAAGGCTTGCACTTGGAAAGCCACCTACGGGGAATGTAGTGCTTTCTGCACATCATGAAGGCAACAACGTAGTCATAGAAGTCCAGGACGATGGTCGAGGGATAGACAAAAACGATGTTCTGAAACACGCTATTGAGAGGGGATTGGTGACAGAATCAGAAGCTGCTGGCTATTCTGATGAAAAGATATTTGAATTTCTTTTCACACCGGGATTTTCCACGAAAGATGAAGCAAGCGAAGTATCTGGTAGAGGTGTAGGAATGGATGTAGTCAAAAACGTGGTAGGATCGCTAAACGGAAACGTGAGCATTGAAAGCCTTCCAGGCAAAGGAACTACGGTTTCAATACGTTTACCCCTTACACTTGCTATAATACAGGCGCTGTTAGTGAGGGTTAAATCCCTTGTTTACGCAATACCCATTGCAAATATAGACAGTACCCTTAGCATCTCACACGACGAAATCCAAAATATTCAGGATCGCGAGGTTATCGTAATAAGAGGAGAGATCATCCCCATTACGAAATTGTGGGAAACGCTTCAGATCCCTCACAACAAGGTCGGGGAATCCATGAATGTGGTCATAGTGAAGGTAGGAAATAAGAAACATGGAATAATTGTTGATGCGCTAATAGGGCAGGAAGACATAGTGATAAAATCACTCGGTAAGTTGTTCCTTGATGTCAAGGAATTCAGTGGAGGAGCAATATTAGGAGACGGTAGCATCGCACTCATTCTCAATGTTACAAACATTATTTAAGAGAGGGGGCACTTCACATCAATGAACAATGAATTCGAAGTTCTTGTGTATCAGGTGGGTAAACAGGATATGGCTTTCGATGTGGAGTACGTTGGAATGGTTATAGAAAAACCTGAAATAACGCCCGTTCCAAGATCGAAGCAAACAATAAAGGGTGTAACTAATTTAAGAGGTCGAATAGTACCCGTTATTGATCTGGGCAAATGCCTTGGCTTAGATGATAGTGGTGATGCTTCGGAACAGACGTGGAACGTGATAGTTGTGAACTGGGAAGACATAGAAGCTGGATTTTTAGTTAACAGCGTGAGAGGAGTTTTGAGATGTTCCGATGCAGAGGTCGAACAAGTGTCAAAAGTTGAAAAATTTGGAGAGAAATCTAAGGGAATAATCAAGAAAGATGAGAAATTGATAGTGTATTTGAGTGTTGACCAAATCCTTGGCGAGCTCACAGCTATTTCAGAACTCAAGTAAGGGGGTATGGTGATGGCAAAATCACTTCTAATAGTCGATGATGCAGCTTTCATGAGAATGTTGTTAAAAGATATCATAAGTAAGGCAGGTTACGAAGTTGTGGGTGAAGCTGCCAATGGTGTTGATGCAGTTGAAAAGTACAAAGAATTGAAGCCAGATGTTGTGACTATGGATATCACCATGCCGGAGATGAACGGTATTGAAGCGATTAAGAAAATTAAAGAGATTGATCCAAATGCGAAGATAATCGTGTGTAGCGCGATGGGCCAACAAGCTATGGTGGTGGAAGCAATTCAAGCTGGAGCAAAGGATTTCATCGTGAAACCCTTTCAACACAGCCGAGTCATTGAGGCTCTTCAGAAAGTCGGATAGAGTGAAGGGTGGGAAGTCAATAGAGACCTTAATAATTCAGTTTTCACTTGCTCTTGGGATTCTTGTTGTTTTGTTAATAGTTATATACTATTTTGTCACAAAGCGTTTCCCCAGAAAGGGCTCCAGAAATATTAAAATTCTGGACCGGAAGTATATTGACAGAGGAACGGCTATCATTCTTGTTAAGATTCTTGAAACTTACTTTTTTGTCTTAGTTGCACAGAACTCAGCTCACGTTTTGAAAGAAGTGTCTGAGGAGGAAATAGGGGATCTCAAGGAGGAGGTAGAGAGTTTTTCGTCGTTATTTTTCAAAAAGCTTGGAAAATCCAGTAGAAGGAAAGATTAATGATGAAGCGCTTTCTGGTGTTCTTCCTTTTAATGATCGTTATTCCAACCCTTGCCAATGCTCAAGAAGAAATCCCGTTTCCATCCATCTACATAGGAGTGGCTCCTCCGGAGAGTGAAAGAGACCTTGCTGTAACTCTCGAGATACTTCTGATCATTACAGTTCTTGCCTTAGCACCCAGTATCTTGGTCCTGTTTACCTCTTTTACAAGGATAATCGTCGTTTTCTCTTTCTTGAGAAATGCTTTAGGAACACGCCAGACCCCTCCTTCACAAGTTCTAATAGGTTTGGCTCTTTTCTTAACTTTTTTTATCATGCAACCGGTTTGGTCAGATATCTATGACAACGCGTTAACACCGTACATGAGCGGAGAAATAGGATATCAAGAGCTCTTTTCAAGAATGATGGACAGAGTTCGGGTGTTCATGATTAAGGAACTCATAAACCATCACAATGAAGATAACGTTTTCCTGCTTGCAGCAAACACCGACAAGAAGATCAAAAGTGTTGATGAAGCTCCGAATTCAATAATCATCCCTGCATTTGTTCTGGGAGAACTTGAAATAGGCTTCAAGATGGGAGTTTTGCTTTATATACCATTTATTGTTGTTGATATGGTAGTTTCAAGTATCCTACTGGCAATGGGCATGATAATGATTCCTCCAGTTTTGATCTCTCTTCCGTTTAAGGTTCTGCTCTTTGTTCTTATAAATGGCTGGGACACTCTTGTAGGGGGACTCTTAAGGAGTTTTTCGGGGTGATGGAATGACAGTAGAAGTTTTTCTTGACGCGGTCAAAAGCGGAATTGAAACTCTTTTGGTTGTCATTATGCCCCCGCTTATTGTAAGTTTAGCGGTTGGATTAGTGATAAGCATTTTCCAGGCTGTTACCCAAATACATGAGCAGACTTTAACATTCGCCCCAAGAATAATAGCCATATTTCTGACTCTTCTGTTCATTGGTGGCTGGATGTTTGAGAAACTCATTGAATATGCCAGAGAAATGATAGAAAAGTTT
>QNAO01000056.1 GCA_003641785.1 Thermotogae bacterium | reverse complement strand
AGTAATAACTTACCATGACGATGTCCTTGAAAAGGGCATAAATAACGACAAGACCAAGTACACCAAGAGATGAAACAGTAAGTCCCATGACCGAACCACCAAAGAAAGCAACTCTCAAAGCATTACCTATACTTTTAGTAGCTGCCCAACATGTGCGCCCATTAGAGCTTGTGGCAACACTCATACCCACGAAACCAGAAAAAGTGGAAAGACCTGATCCAAGTACAAATGCAACAGCCATCTGCCACTAGCCCATAACAAGCAAGATGGCGGATATAAGGAAAACAACAGGAAAGAATACAGAGTATTCTTGGAACAAAAAAGAGCGTGCTCCTTTATGGATGATCCGAGATAGATCCTGAATTTGCTTATTTTCAGGATCAAACCTGACAATTCTGACCACAAGATAGATAACATAAAGCAAAGCTAATACTCCAACTATTAACGCAAATAACAAGAGATTTACACCTCCCGAAATATCTTTACTGAGAATACGCAATCATTCATCATTTAGCTAAGATTACAGTTTACTTTCAACAATCTTGCAATATTATAGCAGAAGATATTTGAACAAGGTAGTGCTATTCTCTTCTAAAAACCTTTTGTCGTTGTCCCGAAGATTACATAGCACATTCTGGATGGTTGCTATATAATAAGCGAGAACACGATGGTCTCTAAGATTGCAAACACAGAAGGGAGAGGATAGCAGTGCCTGAAAGATTGGCAATTCTTGTTGGAGGGGGACCTGCTCCCGGTATAAACAGTGTCATAAACGCCGTAACAATTGAAGCCATCAATAACGGCCTTGAAGTCATTGGTATCTACGATGGTTTTGAGCATCTCATGAAGGGCAAAACTGATATGATACGACCACTTGGTATTCACGATGTATCACGTATCCATATCGAAGGTGGATCAATACTGCGAACATCAAGGGCAAATCCTACGAAAAAACCTGAAGATATGAAAAGAGTTATCAATTCCCTTCAGGAGTTGAAAATCAACTATCTTGTAACAATTGGTGGAGACGACACCGCTTTCTCTGCGAGCAGTTTGCTGAAAATGAGTAAGAAACTCCGAATTGCTCACGTGCCGAAGACAATAGACAACGATCTGCCTCTTCCAAGTGGCATGCCAACATTCGGTTTTGAGACTGCGAGACATGTTGGAAGCGAACTTCTGTACAATTTGATGCAGGATGCGCGTGCAACAAACCGCTGGTACTTCGTGGTCGCAATGGGTCGAAAGGCCGGACACCTTGCACTTGGAATTGGCAAATCTGCGAGTGCAACGTTAACCATCATAGGCGAAGAATTCAAAAAGGAAAGAGTAGGCCTCGCTGAGGTGTGTGATGTAATTGAGGGGGCAATGTTGAAGCGCCGTGTTTTAGGCCGAAAAGACGGTCTTGCTGTGATAGCTGAAGGAATAGGAGAACGAATTGATCCCAACGAACTCGCCTTGATTCCAGGAGTTGTGGTTGAGAAGGATCCGCATGGCCATCTACGGCTGAGCGAAATACCTCTTGCTACAATCATAAAGCGAGAAATACAGAAACGATTCGTGCAGCGTGGGGAAAAGGTAAATATCATCGATGTTACTTTGGGCTACGAATTGAGAAGCGCTAGGCCCATTCCATTCGACATTGACTACACAAGAACACTCGGCTACGGCGCTGTGAGATCTTTGCTTAACGCATCCGAGAAGAAGCGGGGAGGTATGATTTGCATAGACAGTGGAAGAATAAAGGTCCTGTCTTTTGAAAACCTCAAAGATCCAGAAACGGGTAGAACTAAAGTGCGCTTGGTAGATGTGAATTCGGAACACTACAAAGTTGCCAGAAGTTACATGATCAGACTGAATGAAAGCGATCTTCAAAATAAGGAAATGCTCGCAAAACTCGCGAAAGAAGCAAAGATACAACCTGAAGAGTTTAAGATACGTTTTAGCCAAGCCGCAAAAATATGACCCCGGCACTCGCCGGGTTTTCGTGCTCTTTGGAATTTTTGATATGATTTCCGCTGCACACCATTATTCAATTCCTATTAGGGGGAAAATTTCTTGAAAAGGAACTTCTGGCTCTTCGCTCTGGGACGCCTTGTATCACTCATTGGCAGCGGTATTCAACAGATAGCGTTGCCTCTTTTCATACTTGACCTGACAGGATCCGGTGCCATCATGGGCACTTTCGTCCTTGTTTCAATGCTCCCAAGAATCGCCTTTGCACCTATGGCAGGGGTTTTTGGTGACAGATTCAACAGAAAGCGAATTATGGTGAATCTGGACCTCCTACGTGGAGGTCTCATATTGACGCTTGCTGGTGGGGCCTCTCTTGGATTTCTGAAACTGTGGGTGTTGTTCGTTGGACAATTTCTGATCTCGACAATGGACATATTTTTTGATCCTGCAACACAGGCAATGCTACCAGATCTGGTGGATCGAGAACAATTGACACGCGCAAACTCTATTATCAGCGGTATCAACAGCCTGAGCTACATAGTTGGACCTGCCCTCGGTGGAATACTCTATGGACTTTTTGGAATCACGGCAGTATTCCTGGCAAACGGTATTTCATTTGTGGCTTCCGCCGTGAGCGAACTCTTTATTGAATACAATTACAGAAGAAAGGCTTCGAGGTTAACAGTAAAAACGGCAGTAAAAGAAATCCTGGAAGGTGTCCGCTTTTTCAGAGAAGTTCCGGGGCTTCTATTCATTCTGTTGTTCGCAATGATTTCTAACTTCCTGATCGCACCAATCTTTTCGGTTGTATTTCCATATTTTTCAAGGCAAGTCGCCGGTTTTTCCAGTCAGCAGTATGGATTTCTCGAAACTGCCTGGGTTGTCGGTATTTTGTTTGGAAATTTAATACTTGGGGCATTTCTCTACAAAAAAGACATGTATTCTCTTTTCAGCACAGGACTGATCGTAGAAACGTTGTTTTTTGCAATTTTCAGTGCAGTGGCTTTTGAGACCCTCATTACCTACTTTGGCAGGGGGACGTGGACATATTTTCTTGTCTTGGCGTTCATATTCGTGGTTTTAGGGATTTTCAATGCCATGGTCAACACACCATTGATAACTTTATTTCAGAAAAAAACTCCAACCGAAATTCGATCGCGGGCTTTTTCGGTAATGTCGCTGCTTTCCCAACTTGCTGTTCCTCTTGGGTCTGTAATTTTCGGATTCGCCTTAGATTCAATTCACGTGCAATGGATCATTTTCTACGCTATGATCGCGAACAGTGTAGTGACAATCCTTTTCCTGGCTGGGGGTATGAAAAAATTCTTCACAGCTGAGAGCGAGCAAGCCGCTTCAAATTAGTGTGATATAATTACTTAGTGTAGGGTTACAAAACCCTGAAAGAAGGTGAGCTTTATGAAAAAGCTAACCTATTTGTGGACCCTTCTTATCCTCGCTGCCCTGGTCATTACTTTGATCTTCGTCATACCTTTTGAAAGATCAAATCCAAAGTCTGTGTCAAGTGTGGAATGGCAATTGCATCTTGGAACAATGTTTCGAGACATAGGCTATGGACTCTCAATTCTGGATGAAAGCCGCGTTCTCATTGCAGGTTGGACAACGAAAGAAAACTCGGAATTTACAGACGATCAAGATGTCTACTTGGCAGAAATAAGCTCTGCAGGTGAGTTGTTATGGGAAAGACGCCTGGGCGGGAGTAAATCGGATGGAGCCAGTGGAATCTGTTCAACGAAGGATGGCGGTATCATCGTAGTGGGTTCAACATGGTCTACGGATGGAGATGTAACAAATAATCACGGACAGCAGGACGTTTGGGTCTTGAAGTTCAACAAAAACAGGGATCTTGAATGGGAAAAAACTTTTGGTGGTTCCGATGTGGAAACGGCTTTTGATGTACAGCAAGTCTCAGATGGAGGATATATTTTCGTTGGTTACACTAAATCACAAGATGGTGATGTTGGTAAGAATCACGGGCAAGAAGATATATGGATCGTGAAACTGTCTGAAAGCGGTGAGATCGAATGGGAACGCACCTTTGGAGGGTCAAGTTGGGACAACGCATACAGCGTTTGTGAAACGCATGATAAGGGTTATATAGTGGTTGGATTCACTTTTTCAGACGACGGTGATGTCAAAGAAAAGCACGAAAGTGCCGACTATTGGGTACTTAGACTGAATAACAACGGAGAGATGTTGTGGCAGAAATGCTTAGGTGGTAACAATTGGGATCAGGCTTTTTCAGTGGTTGAAACGGATGATAAGGGCTTTGCCGTCTTAGGAACAACATGGTCAGATAATGTGGATGAGAGCCGTGGTGCTGGGGATTACTGGCTTGTGAAACTTTCAGAAACTGGAGAAATAAAATGGAGTAAACGCTTTGGTGGAAGTAATGATGATATTGGAGCTGAAATACTTCAGACAGAGGACAAGGGTTTCATAATTTGCGGGGCTACGTGGTCCTACGATGGTGATGTGAGCGGAAAGCACGGGGGCAGCGACTACTGGGTTGTAAAAACAGACTCCCAAGGCAACCTGCAGTGGCAAACATGCCTTGGCGATGATATGGACGAAATAGCGTATGGGATTCAAAAGGTTAAAAGCACAGAGTACGTAGTATCCGGAATCTCTTATTCGCCAGTTATGGGGATTAAAGCTCGATCTCATGGTGGAGGAGATATCTGGGTTGTGAAGCTGCGTTAGGATCATCTTCACTCTCAAAAAACAAACCATCTAACAGTTATGTACACTGTTGCCAAAATCATTGAGAGAAAAGTTACTTTAAAACTGTATCGAAAGTACTCTCCAAACGGAAAGTGTCTCTTGAGATTCTTTTCCAAAATTGCCACACCTGCAAGGTTTTGAACAGCACCGACAGGCGTGAGGTTGCTGCCAAAATTCGCCCCAATAGCAAATGCCCACCACAACTCAGGTGTGAATCCAGATGAAACCAGCATACTCAAAGCGGGTGCAAATATCAGCGTTGCCGGAACAGCACTCAGAAATGGCGTTGCAACAGCCGAGAGCCAGAGTATAAATATCACTACAAGGAATTGAAACCCCCTTAGAGGGGAAAACAGGTTTGCAAGAGCACTAATAACGCCGATTTCCTTCAATCCATAAGAAATAACAAAGAGACCCATAAAAAGGAATATTGTGTCCCAGTCAATGTTTTTCGCAACATCTTCTATCTCCTTGCCTAAAATCAGGAGCAGTATCATAGCGCCTAACAGAGCCATCAGTGACATCTCCACGTGAAAAACTGAATGCAAGATGAGTCCCAGTAAAACACCAAGAAAAACACCCAGAGATATTTTCATGAGTCGAAGATCTGTTATAGCATCTGCAGGATTTATCTTTGAAAGCTTTTGAAGCCTCTTGTTCAGTTGTTGCGTGGCTGGGAAAGATTTTTTGAATAACAGTATCATCGAAAACATTGAAAGTAGTGCTATAGGCGTCATATTTATCAAAAACGATCCGAAGCTCAACTTCGAAATGGACCCCAGGACTATGTTGAGAGGACTTCCTATAAGAGTCATCGAGCCTCCGAAATTATCTGCAAAAATCGTCATCATTATGAAAGGAACAGGGCTGATTTCGAGACTATCAGCGATAAGAAATATCATAGGAGAAACAAGGATAATCGTTATAAGGTTGTCCAGAAAAGCCGATACCAGAGCCACTGTAAACATAAGTAAGAAAATCATCTTCCAGAAATTTGCACCGCTAATACTCACCGCTTTAATGGCTACGTATTGAAAGAAACCGGTAGTTTTCAGTATTCCGACGATAATCATCATACCGAGGAGAAGTCCTATCGTATTGAAATCGACAACTGTACCTATCGACTCAAGATCAGCTTCTTTGAAAAGCCGAAAAGTCAAGATTAATATTGAAATCAGAAAAATAAAAGCCGCTTTAGATCTCTTGCCAAATATTGCGTAATAATACCCAATAACAGCTAAAACAGCCATCGCTATGCTTTTTATGTACAATGGAGAACCTCCCTGCTCTTCAGAAAAGTTCATCAATTATCATAAAACTGCATTGTTGATCTATCGATTCATGCAAATTAAGAATCTGTGTAGAAACGTTCCAATAAACCAGTGATATCACTTTTTATAGCGTGTAATTTCCCTTAAGAACTTCCAGCGAAACTCTCTATCCTTCTTGGCTTCAACACCTCGTGGACTGCGACCATCAATGACTCCCACAACGCCACGACCTTGTTCCGTTTGAGCAACAACAATTTGTAAGGGATTCGCTGTCGCAACGAAGATTGAACATATCTCCTGAAGTCCTTTGAGCT
>QNAO01000055.1 GCA_003641785.1 Thermotogae bacterium | reverse complement strand
CCACAAGTACTTACAAAAAACGATATTGTAAAGATTATTGAGCAGTTAGACAAGCTTTTGCCTTCTAACTTCGTTAACAAACAAGGTAGAGAGGCAAATACAAAGACCCTCAGTCCAGTTGGACAAAGACAACAAAAGGCTGGGAATACGGAAGAAAGGTACATATGGGTATTTTCTCGCAGACAGCGCGTATGATTCACAACAGGTATACCGTTATATATTCGATCGTAGTAGCATGATACCAGTGATAGATACAAACAAAAGGAAAGGTATATCACTAAAAAAGCAGAGTCAGGCTCGTTGGCTGAGCATTCAATTGAGGCAAATATATGCTGAGAAGTATAAAAAGCGTTGGGAGATTGAGAGAACGATTAACATTCTACAAGAGTATTTCGATCTGGAATACATATGATATGTGAGAAACAGGAATTATGATGCTATATTGGGTTTGGCCATTTTGGCATACAACCTCTGTGTTATGTTCAATGTCTTGAACAATCGCCCTCACAGAAAGGTCGCTGATATTGTTGGTTGTTACTGATTTTTGAGACACCCTACCTACAATAAAAGTAATCTGAGTAATCTCAATTAGGAAATTAATTTATGATAGTAATTTAGTATAAGTCGTCTTTCATGATTTAAGCAAACATAAAGAGTAGTTTAGTCATACCACAACCTTCCCTGACTCCTCACAACTTCTTCACTGCTACCTCTATAAATCCATCTTTGTAGAGTATTACGTGATCTATTAGCTGGTGGATTACTTCTTTTTTGGCAAGGGGGTCAGAGTCAAGCAGAGCGGCTTTTATTTTCTGCCATTTTTCTTTAAGCTACTGTGGAGTTACTTTTTTAATCTCTTTTTTGTGCTTTGAGAGCTTTATGTTGATTTCATCTATCTGGCGTTCTATTTTTATAGCTTCTTCCGTCAGTGTTTTTATGTGTCCACCGGCTTTTATTGCGTCGATTATTCTGTCAAGTTCTTCCTGGAGTTTGGTTCTTTTTTCCAGAAGGTAACTTTGCTCTGCGCTTTCATAGCGAAACTGCTCTTCCATCTGTGCGTTTATTTCTTCTGCAAGCTTTTCAAAGTCTATGTTTTTCAGAACGAATAATTAAGCACTATCAATTAAAAACGCATAAAAGACGCATAAAAGAAACGTTACATAAATATTACCGAATAATTCGTCATATATGGGCAAAAATAAATACCCCCCAACCTTTATGGGGGGTATCCATGTGATGAGCTACCTTTCTACACCAAAAAATGTGGTGCCTCGACTGGTAGCGGGGGTCCGCTACATTTCAAAGTCCAAGGTTTGAGTTTTTAGGCAATACTTATTATTACAAACCATCGAATTGAGTTTCAACTTCAATGTAACCACCTTTATAGACCGTTACTTTTTTAGTCAGTTTATGGGCAACGAGTTCAAAGTCACTTTCCAAACTATTTTTCAACGCCTCATAGAGTTCTCGTATCTCTTCTACTGTGAATTCCGTTCTTTTTGTCTGCGCGTGCTTTATCTTTTCATTTATTGTTTCAAGCATTTTTGAGTACTCTTCAATTTTGTTTATTACGACCTGCTGAGCTGATGCTGGTATTTTCGCAAGGGCCTCCGTAAGGTTTTCAATCATCTGCATGTATTCTTGCTGCTGTTTTAATAGTTCTTCGAGATCCCCGGGATCATTTTCTTTCAGCATTTCGTTCAATGAGCGAGTCAATAACTCAAAATCAATATTTTCATTGAGCATTCTCTGTAGTTTTGTTTTCACAAAAGTTTCAAGACGTTTCGCTGAGATTGAGACATGTCCTGGACTCTTTGAATGCAGCTTGCAGCGGTACACAGGGATAGTTGAGAAAGCTCCGTACATCGGAGCACCACATTGACAAAAAACAAGCCCGCGCAACATATAGGGATAACGTAAAGGTCTTCGTCGCACATATTTTTGCAACCTCTCTTGGGCTTTTTGCCACGTTTCTTTATCTATGACAGCTGGCCCATTCACTACAACTGCGTCCTGTTTGAAAATTCTGTGGTTTGTCTTCGTTCCCCGTCCCCAGAAATGTTGTCCTGCATACCTCGAATTTTTGATAATTTCCGAAATGGCCGAGAATTTCCAGGGATTTCCAACACGGTTTCTGAGTCCCATTTGATTCAAAGTATCAGCAATTTTAGAAAAGGAATATCCCTGGATGAACAACTCAAACATCTTTTTGATGACTTCCGCTTCTTCTTTATTAACTTCAAGTTTTGAGTGTTCTTTGTTGCTTTCATCTCGCACTTTCACGATTTGAAAACCATACGGGGGTTTTCCGCCCAGCCAATAACCTTTTGCTGCTAAGGGGCGTGACTTTAGTTTGACTTCTTGAATCAAATTCAACCGTTCAAATTCATTTACAGCATCAAGAATACCCCAAAGAAGCTGTCCAACAGGATCGGAGCCAATGGGCTCCAGAACACTATCGACTTCAACATTGTATTTTTTCAACTCATGTGCCGTTACCACAGAAAGATAGCGATCTCTGGCAAAACGATTCAGCTTGTGCACAACAACAACATCAAACAGATTTTGGCGCCCATCCTGAAGCATCTGTCTAAAAGCAGGACGATCCTCCTTTGAGGTGGATTCAGCTTTGTCCACATATTCTTTTACAATCTCGTAGTCCTTCTTTTTGCAATATTCTCTTATGTCTTCAAGTTGCTTTTCAATAGAAGTATCGTATTGTTTATCTGTGCTGTATCGTGCGTACGCAGCGGCACGTTTCATGGTAGCCCCCAATTTTAATATTATTTTTTGACTTCTTTAGGTTTTTTCAGCTTGTTATTGACCAACTCTCTTATATCCATAAGTGGAATATAAATAGGTCTATTAAAACCAAATAAAGAAGACATGGCTAAAATTTTTGAACGTGCAATCATTAATAGATGAATTATTCCACCTTTTTCGACTAATTCTTTGAATTTTTCTTCCGGAAGTTGAATATTTCCCCAAAATTCACCTTCCAATGTTGCATCAAATTTTAATAAAGCTTTTTTGCCTTTTTTTAATTGAAATTTTATTATTAGCCCCAAAATGCTTATATAATGGTCCTGCTCTTTG
The DNA here is from genome assembly GCA_003641785.1 of Thermotogae bacterium. Taxonomy (GTDB): domain Bacteria; phylum Thermotogota; class Thermotogae; order Thermotogales; family DSM-5069; genus B6-G13. The sequence goes on along the minus strand of QNAO01000055.1, from coordinate 3,328 downwards.
ATATATTCAGGACCCTGAATATTGATTTTAACAAAAGGTTTCAAGTCCTTTTGTCCCACTATATCTGTATCTACTTCGTATTTTATGTTTTTGAATCTGTCAGATACAATTTGCAGGTTCGAAAGTTTTTTGAATTGGGGCAACTTGTTCACCTCTTTCATTTAATAATAAATCCAATGGCATATGAAACTCTTCTTGGGAATTAATTACTTCATTCGCAATAAAAGTGTTTTTCGCTAGATAAAACGGCTCTTTATAGTATTTGTAAAACAAATCTTTTGTTTTTGACTTTTCAATAGATTTATAATCAAAGTAATATTCTTTGAACTCATCAAAATCATAATAATAAGGTTTTGACCCCTTGTTTAACGGTTTAATTTTATTCCTTTTAATAATCCGCTGGATGGTTCTTCGCGAAACATCAAACATTTCCGCGAGCTCTTCCTGGGTGAAATAAATTTTCTCATTGTCTCTTTCTTTCTCTAAATCTTCATCATAATACAATAAATCTTCCTTAAAATCCTCCAACAATTTCAACAATTCATCTTTTTTTTCACGATCATCTAATTGCAATATTTCTAAAAACACATTAAAAAGCAACTCTTTCTGTTCTTTATTCAAAGGAGTAAAGAGTTTAAGCAATTGATTAATGTTCATCAAGACCCCTCCCTATTTACTTTCTCTTCTAAGTTTGTTGAGTGATGTGTTACCCTTGAATATCTTTTTGAGTTTTTTGCTATAATAGTTTTCTCTACTACCAAAGTATATAAACAAGATATTTATCTCTGTACTATCATCATCTGAATAAGCAATATAAGCTAATCTATAATAAATCCCTTTATATGTTATTTCTGCTGCTCTAATTCCTGCCAAATCGCCTCTTTTCTTATCGCCACAAGTATAGTCATTTAAAACTTCTTCTACCTTCACCAAAATTTTCATTAACAAGTGCTCGTCTTTTATCCTTTTTATCGAGTTTTTAAAATGTCTGATTGACGGATATTGCAATAACCTTGTGCGTATTATATCTCTTCTGTTTTCTAAATCATTAGAATCAGAAGACACATTTTCACTCCTATTGGATTTTATCATATTTTTTAAAAAATACAAATTTTGTCATAAAGTGTCATAAACCTAGTTAATATTACTCAACACCGCTTACTGCTTTTATATACAGGTACACATCAGTTACACCAAGTTGTTCTCTTCCAGTGAAACCAGTTATTTCATTCACTTCATTCACTACAGTTCGTATCTGTTTTTTCAAAAGATCTATACCTGAAGCTGTACTTAGTTCAGATTTTTCCTTGCTCAAAAAGAGTGACATCAGACCATCCATTATTTCGTCATTTTTTTCTGCAATTGCCGCTCTGCATGAATCACTTGCAACTTTGAACGAAAGGGAGTCAATTACAGCGACATCTTTTCCACCTTTGAGCATGAACGTTTGGTATGTACCAGATTGCATAAGGACATAATTTTGATCTGTTTGATCTGTGCTCTGATATTGAATAATCATACTTTCAAGTGTCTCTTTCCAGGCATTAGGAAGTCTTTCAAGGGTATTGTTTATTTCAGATACCATGGCGCGCACTCTAAGATAACCAACGACAAGAATAGATGTGCAAAACAGACAGGAGTATAAGACACACGACAAGCAAAATAAAATATTTATCGTTCATCTTTCCCCCCTAATTTATATATTACCGAGTTAATTGGTGTTATTTGTATGGAGTAAAAAGATCACTTTTCAATAAGAAATGAAAGTCGGCAGACTTAACGAGCTCGTTCACTAAACTTGATTGCTTTGTGAAGAAGGTGCATAGTAATACGTTAACCCCTTTATTCTTTGCTACTCTAATGGCTGGAATAAGATCACTATCACCGGTTATGAGCACTATCACATCAGTTATTCGTTGATCAGCAAATTCTATTAAATCTATTGCCATCTTAACATCAACGCCTTTTTGTGCTGTTATCAATCGCCCGTTTTTACTCTTCCTTTGTATTGAATACGCCCAAGTTTAACTTCAAAATATGGGAGTTGATCTAATTTATCTAAAAACCCTTGCCTTTTCTTGGCAAAATCAATTTCCCTTTCATCAAGTTTTTCTTCATCAAGCAATGGTGGAGCATCATAATAATAAACCCTTACTAATTTATAAGTCTTATTTGTTTCTTCGTTGAGCTTAGATATTAAGTCGCTCGCAAATTTTGAATGATCAAAATACTCGAGATGGTGTTTTCTTGCTTCAATTCTAAGATAATTACCGTCTATCATCACAACCGTTCGTTCCATTACAATACCTCCACTGAATAAATAATAACCGGCCTTCCCAAAAGGAAAGACCGGGGAAATAATCGCCCACGTCCCAGAGATTTGTAAAACGAGGCGTGGGGAGAATAATTATCATAATTCTTCTGATATGAATTTACCATAAATCTGTCTAAAAAGTCAACTCTTTTTTCACTCATCTTTGACTCCTTTTTCAAATCAATAAGACGTTTCTTGCTATTCTATGCTTAAGGCATGAACTTTCCAATTTCCGGAATAATACTTGCTATCTGATATTTTCTTTGAAGTGGGACCAACGTACTCAAGATCAATGACAAATGTTTTTCGGAGCATAGCACCAAACACGTTTTGACTATCTACATTACCAATTACTCTAAACCTTCGTTCATTATCCGTGAAACGATAAACTGTTTCATTTGAAAACTCCGCACTTGAAGGTGTAAGAAGCTGATCGCGCACCTTTTCTCTTGCAATCACTAAAGCCAATTCTGGAGTTAATTCTTCCTTTATCGTTTTTGGCTTTTCGGGGCTGCACATCATGATGCCACAACTGACTATTATGGTCAAAAATATGATTGACGAAACAGCGATTGCTATTTTGTTAGTCTTTGAGGTGGGTTTTTTTTCAGCATTGTTTAAATACTGATTAGATTGCACTTCAGTTTTTTTTACCTCTGGGTTTGTACTCTCTGAATTATGCCTTTCAACTTTTTTTTGAGCACCCAGGATAATCTCTGCTGTATGTCTAGCTTGTGAGCCGTGAACATTTTCAACCAAATCAAGAATTTCATTGGCTGAATATCCCCGTGATTTTGCCCATTCTATCAATTGGATGATTTTCTGCTTTGAAGGCATGAAAACACCCCCTTGGGATTTAAAGATGCTTAAGTAAAAGCGGACTTAATATTTTCTATGTAGTCCAACGACTTTGCCAACTATTCTAATATGAAACGGTCTTTGCAGGACTATCGGAGGATAATTTGGATTGATGCTTTGTAACACCACCAATCCGTTTTGTCTTCTGAAAATCTT
>QNAO01000054.1 GCA_003641785.1 Thermotogae bacterium | reverse complement strand
GATATTGGGCTCAAACCCACATATTCGTGTAAGCTTGCTTCAATGAAGGAGGAAGCTCATTCCCTTAAGGGGATGAGAGGAGGTCACACAAGTGGTAAGATATAAATATGCAAACAGCATCTTGCCATATTAACAAGGTGCTCATTTTACTCGCACTCTTACTGGTCACCGTGTCATATTCTCTGACAGTGCGTGTCGGAATTTACAACAACAGTCCCCTTGTTTATCTCGAGAATGGAAAGCCTCGAGGACTTTATATTGAGGTAATTGAGCGGGTCGCATCCAGAGAAGGTTGGCAGATCGAATATATTTTCGATACCTGGTCAAACCTCATAACAGCCTTAAAAAGCGGGCAGATAGATGTTCTCACAGCAATAGCTTACTCTCAAGAAAGGGCAGAATTGTTTGACTACAACAGCGAGAAAGTGTTGCTGAATTGGGGCGTTGTTTGCGTTAAGGATGAAGCCCAGGTTGAAAACACCTTTGATCTTGATGGAAAAGATATCGCAGTGATTCCAAATGATATCTACTATGAGGGTTTTAGAAACTTGTGTGAAAGCTTTGGCGTGAATGTTTCTTACGTCTTTGTAGATGACTATTTCTCGGCTCTGAAAGCGGTTCAAGAAGAAGAAGTGTTCGCTGGTGTTGTGAGCAAGAACTACGCACTTATTAATTGCTTTGAATACCATATAAAGCTAACGCAGATAATGTTTTCACCAGTTGCCTTAAAATTCGCTTTTCCAAAAGGCGCAGAGCTGAATACTGTTTTGATACCAGCCATCGATAGATATTTAGCCGAGCTAAAAAGCCATGACGACTCTTATGAAGCTTTGATCAACAAATATTTCGGGTATCCTCGGATGAAAACTGCCTTCCCAAAATGGCTATTTGCCCTCTTGATAGCAACGTTCGCCGCGCTTGGCGCATTTTTTATCTGGACGCACACTTTGAGAGTGGCGGTAAATGTCAAAACAAAGGAGCTTCAAAACCTCCTTTCCATAACTGAAAGGCAAAAAAAAGAACTCAACAAATCATATCAAAGAGCCGATCTATATCTGAATCGATTTACAAAAATATCGGATCTTCTCGGAGATCTGATATCGGTCAGCTCCAATGAAAAGTCGTTCTCAGAAAGTATCATAAATGCCCTGAAGTTTCTTCTTCCAGGAATGGACATTTACTGTGTTGCTTTTGGGTGTTTTGAAAGGGGTTTCGCTCTTGTGTATGACAGAGATACGCTGAGAGAGATTCCAATGGGAAAACACGATTTTCCGGCTATAAAGGAAGGATTGTACAGAGACAGCGAAGTTCCCAATGAGATCACCGCCTTATTAAAAACAAAGCCTTCTGAAGCGTACATTGCTCCCATTGTAGATAAAGAGGTGAACAACTGTTATCTTCTTGTAGCCACCGCAGATAAAAATCAACGAAGATTGACAAAAGAAGAAATCTCCATACTTCGAACCACAGTGGGCATAACTAAAATTTTTGCAAAAATGACAAGACACGAGAGGAGCACAAGGGAATTTCACAGAAAGCTCATCATGACATTGTTAAAGATTTTGGAATATCACGAACCTTGCACAAAGGGACACTCTCAACGCGTTGCAGACTACAGTGTCAGGATAGCCAAGAGACTGGGACTATCCGACGAAACTGTTGAGAAAATATACTGGTCAGCTTTAATGCACGATATTGGTAAGGTGGCAGTACCTAAGGAAATCCTCAACAAAAAGCAAAGGCTAAGTGAGGAAGACTACGAAAAGATCAAACAGCATCCTGTTGTGGCATCAGAGCTCTTAGAAAGATACGCCGGACTGACTGAATACGCCAAAATCATCAGACATCATCATGAAAGATGGGACGGAAAAGGATATCCCGATGGACTCAAGGGTGAAGAGATACCACAGGAATCAAGAATAATGGCTGTTGCCGATGCTTTTGACGCGATGACTTCCGATCGCCCATATCGTAAGGCACTCAGCGTGGAAGCGGCTAAAGACCAACTTATACGTGGTAGCAAGACTCAGTTTGATGACAGGCTCGTTCGAATAATGATTTCGATTATTGAAGAAGATCTTCAGGCAGAAGGATTTTCTTCTGGGTGATATTGTTCTTTTTGCGATACGAATGAAAGAAAACTCTTCTTGAAAACATCGCAATCTCTATCAGTGAGCTTTTGTCCCGCGTATCTCAACTTTGTGTAAATCTCGGTGATCCTCATCAGTTCTTCGTTGGGTTCATCTTGCACATCGAGAATTTCGTTCGGTGTGAGATGATGCTTACCCGAAAAGTACTTTCTTCTGATCCACCAGTAAACAGAAAAAATCGCATGCTTCGAACATTCAAAAGAGGGTATTTCATCGATTGGAAGGATTACCACATCCTCGGGAATGCCTTCCTCTGACGCTTCAGATGGCACGCGCGCATTTTTAAGAAACCCAACAGCATAATAAATCAGGAAACAACTGACTAAGATAAGAATTCCCATAGCAGCGATGTCAAGAAATGTGAGCACACCCTTTGTTTTCAGTGTGAGGGTCTGCATCTTCTTTTCAGAAAATTGTGAAGTGCTGTTGGGACTTGTTTCTGGCAAAGACGATGATCCATCTGTAAAAGCAATCCCTTCATTCTGGATCGACTCAGATCTGAGCGCATCAACAGCAGAGAGGATCACCCTTGAACCTGCAATGACAAGTGAAAACAAGACAAGTCCAAGCAAAAACAGTTTTACGGTTCTTTTCAAGCCGAAATACCTGAGCACTATTCCCGCGATCGTGATGGTTGCCAAACTCAGAAAGAGAGGCATCCATATTTTTTCAACAAAGCTCGCAACAGCGCTCGATTTTCCCGAGGTTTTCACCGAAGTCTTCACTGAATCCATTGCCACAATATGGTTCTCGTCGTAGAGAGTTTTTTGTTCGTTCTGTACATCTTGTAGTGGAGGCTCCTTTGAAATTCTCTCAGAGACTGGGTTTATCACGCTGAAATGATTGTCTGATATGATCCCTGCAACGAGAAGGAGGCCACAAAGAGCCGCTAAAAACCAGATCGTGGAAAATTTGTGAGTTTTCCAGAAATACCAGCCCATCAGCGCTGTACCTATAACGAGGACATCCACCACTCTGTTAATGTTAGGAACAAAACTTGCGTACAGAACTATGAAGAGATTTGCTAAAACTGCCGAGAACGATTCTCCTCGAACAGCAACTATCAACGAGATGAAAAGAGCTAAAAGGGGAAATGCATGGAGAAAGCTGGTCCCTGTCAATCCCAGCAAAATCACGAAAAGAAACAGAATCCCGGGCAAAAGAACGAACACATGAATCTGAATACCAGATCGATTAAACCAGACAGCAGCAAGCGTGATAAGACCAAAAACGCACGATGCCCATAAAGGAATATTTGATGAAGTCATGTAGAAAGCCAGTAAAAAGGCATAAGCGTATGGGAAAATCCTACTGATCAATCTGATCCACAACCTCTTGAAAACTCTGATTTGGTCTAATGAGCTTGACAATGATTTGCTCCTGTTCCAGCAGTTTTGATTGTGCAAGAAACCTTTCCATGTCAACCGGGTACATATCGTAGGACTTGCCCGGTTTATACCTTGGATCTCGGAATCCGTATGGCATGAGCAAAACCAAAACGCGAGAACACTTTGATTTCGCCCTCATCAGCAAAGGAATCATTCTATCTGTTAAGTACATCGAAATAATCAGTACCGTCGTCGCTGGCGTTAGTAAATCGAGATCTTTTTCCAGTTTTTCATCGATTTGAGGACCATCTTCGCTCCCCTGAGCAGCGGAAAGTATTTCAACTGTTTTCACCCAATCGTTCTCTTTTCTCCTTTCGACAACTTCGCTGCCAATGACTACCAAATCACATCGATGTCCATAAGTTTCGCTCCAATAAACGATGGAGGACGCGATAAGAACTGCGTCTTCTTCATAACGCTTTCGAATATGAGACCAAACCTCTCTTGCAAAGATATCTCGTGATAGGTTTAAATCCAAATATACAAGTATTTCAGCTTTTGCAGTGTAGTCTAACTCCTTTACGTAAAGCTTTCCGAGTTTGGCAGAAGCCTTCCAGTGAATTCTATTTATAGGTTGTGAAGAATACTCTTGAATACCGAGGATTTCGTTGTTGTCTTCGAGAAGTCTGAAATCACTTCTTTTCCCCGGTAGAAGGTCTCGAAGTCGAACGGGAAGTCTTTCTATCTTCATTATTTTTGGAAGAATGAGAACTTGCTGAGCAACTGAATAAACCGCCCATACCTTAAACAGTGCAAGAGGATGTTCGTAACTCACAAGACATTCTGACAGATGTTTCACTCCCCTTGAATAAAATGCTACACGCGTTTCCAGGTTCACAGGTTTTTCAGAGAGAGTGATGACACGCTCAACAGAGGAAGTTGTAAGAAGATTACTCTGAACGGATGACGAAAAACCAACGCTAATTCCCGGTAAATCTCCCTGTATAGTGTGAGAAATCGTTACAGTCTCACCAATGAAGGTCTTCGCTGGCTTTACGGTTCTACTAATAGATAGTCTGCAAAGCTTTCTTTTCAACCAGAACAGCTGCATCCACATTGAAACAATGAACCCGGCTGCGATCACAGAAAACGCATCTACTCTTAAAAAGAGCCAGAAAAACACAAGTACAGTGACTCCTAACAAACCCGCTTTGTGTGAATGCACACGCTGGCAGTTCAGAGTCATGCTTTTATCGGAACCTCCACACGATTCAAAATATCCGCTATTACCTGCTGTTTTGTTACCCTCATCAAGCGTGCTTCGGGTTTCAGGATGATCCTGTGGGCCAAACAATCGATGGCTACCGATTTCACATCATCGGGCAAGACGAAGTCCCTTCCTTTCAACGCAGCAAGAGCCCGCGAAAGATTTCTAAGCGCTATCGCCCCGCGGGGACTGCTTCCCACGGCGATATCTTCATGATCTCTCGTAGCTGAAACAATTTTCACAATGTATTCAAGGATGCTGTCGTCAGTGTGGATCTGTTTCACAATTTCTCTTGCTTCAAGCAACTCGGTATCGCTCAGAACTCGCTTCAAGCTATCAATGGGATGGAACTCACTCTGCATCTTCAGCATTGTGATCTCCTGATCCGGCTGAGGGTATCCAATGCAGAGCTGAACGCTGAATCTATCGAGCTGGGCTTCTGGTAGAGGGAATGTGCCTTCAAACTCTACAGGATTCTGTGTGGCTATAACAAAGAATTTCTCGCTCAACTTGTGAGTAGAACCATCGATGGTAACCTGTTGTTCGGCCATGGCTTGTAACAGGGCTGACTGTGTTCTTGGCGTTGCTCTATTTATCTCGTCCACAAGAAGTACATCTGTGAAAATAGGACCCTTTTTGAAGATAAATTCGTTGCGTTTGATATTTAAAATGTTGAGTCCGGTTATATCTGTGGGCAACAGATCCGGCGTGCACTGAATTCTGTTGAAGTCAAGTCCTAAGGAAACCGCTAAAGCTCTTGCCATCATGGTTTTACCAACTCCAGGAACATCGTTGAGAAGAACGTGTCCACCACTGAGAATTGTAGCAAGAATCTTCTCTGCGACACTGTTCTTTCCAACTATGACCTTTGAAATATTATCTATCACTGTTCTTGCGAACATTTCTAAAGTAGCCATCTTGGATTCCTCCTATCATATGATACTTTCCAAAGAGATGCACTACTTTTCCGTTCAATTTCAAAAAACCATTTCAAACAAAAACTCCTGCTCGCTGAGCAGGAGTCATCAGCCTTTTTTGGCATTTAAGGTGGACTCCATCACCTGACACTGTGATTCTATCACATGCAGCTGCGAGTTTGAAATGCATCTCTAGCCAGGTTGAATTTGGCTCGATGATGTTTGCACTTTTTGAGTTAAACTGATTTGTCGTGATAAAGATTCTTTTGGAAAAACTCAAGAACCGCGTGTCATACTATAATGTTCATAAAAAGGAGTGATGGAATTCGATGAGAACAGTACTAATAGCTGTTAGAACATTTGGCAAGTACACAACCAAACCTTTAGAATATCTCAAGGAAAACGGCATGATTCCCGAGATAGTTGATGTGAATCAACTGAACGTTATAAAGGAAAAAATTAAAGAGGTAGATGCACTTATTATAGGTGCAAAACCAGATCTAACCGCCGATATGATTGAATCTTCCAATCTCAAAATCATAACTCGCCATGGTGTCGGGTTAGACAACGTTGATATAAAAGCTGCGACGGCAAGAAAAATACCTGTAACGATAACAAAAGGGGCAAACACAGAATCGGTAAGTGAGATGACAGTGGCACTTCTTTTTGCCCTATCGAGAAACCTCGTTCATTACCACACCGATCTGGTCAGGAATCACCAGTGGCCAGACGGTGTTGGATCAGAGATATTCGGAAAGACACTCGGTTTACTCGGTTT
>QNAO01000053.1 GCA_003641785.1 Thermotogae bacterium | reverse complement strand
TTTCAGCATTTATAAGACTTTATTTTGCTTGAACGAAAGATATTTGCATATTTCAACTGATTATCTTACCGACTACTATTGCTCTTCAAAAACAAGCTCAACATGTTTCAAATATTTTGATGCGATCGCTCGAAAATATTGAAGTTCGTCTTCTGATGGACTGCTCTCAAAGTGTCGATAAGTTGGATAACCTTTGCGTATCTGCAAGGGAAATTCCGAGGAAATTTCACACAGGAAAGCAACCAGATCTTCAAATTCATCAGCATCATCATTAAATCCTTTTATCAGGGGGAATGTCACTTCCACATATTTGCCGTGTTCTACACACAGTTTCAGGTTTTTCAAAACTGCATCAAAGTGTCCCTTTGGTCCCAAGGCGTATTTAAAGCTACTAAATGCCTTCAAGTCTATGTTGAGAGCTGATATAAACGGAATGATTCTCAATAAGGGCTTTTCATTTACATGAAGATTTGTGTTTAGGACAATATCGATACCCGATTTAAGGATTTCACAAATATCGATAATGAATTCTACCCAGACGAGAGGTTCGTTGTAGGTAAAAACAATAGTTTGCACACCTTTTGTTTTTCTCAAGTACAGTACTTCATTGCGAATTTCTTCGGGTGAATATTTTTTCACAAGGTGCAAAGGCTTCAATCTTGCAATTTCCCAATTGTAGCACCAATCACAGCATAGGTTGCATCCCCAGCTACCCAATGAAAGAACTGGATCTTCATGATTTCCATAGAACAGAAGCCTTTTTCCAAGCATGTCAACTTTCTTCACAACGACATCTCCGTAATTCAAACTCACAAGTGTTCCATTTTCATTTTTTCTGCTGTTACAAATTCCAGATTGTTCTTCTTTTAGCAGACAATTGTGAGGACACAACAGACATTTAACTGTGTTCGAATCGTATCTTTCCCAGAAAAGAGCTTCTCTCTTCAAATGCGTCACCTTTTCAACCGCAGAAATCTGTGATACTCTTCACACTTTGCAAAGAAATACCAAATGGAATATCAAACCCAGAATTTCTCAAAAAATCTTCTAACCCAAACAAAAGCCCTGTGATTATACCGAGCGACGTTTTAAGAGTACTCGAATGAAAAGCAGTGGCACATTCGGCAAATCTATCAAACAAAGTTCCCTCAAGCAATTCCAGCTCATACTTTGACTTCATAAACGCGACCAGATCGGTGATTCTCACACCGCCGTGCTTGATGACTGTCACACTACTTGCACGAGATCCCCCTTTTGCGCATATTTCAAACCCCATTCTTTCGAGTGAATCATCGATTATGGAAGCAACTTTTCTGAATCTTTTGATTCTTCTAATAACGCCTTGATTCACCACATCAGAAAGACCTGATTCGAATTCGGATAGCAGCAACGAAGAAAAGTTGAAATTTCTATCACTGAGAAGTACCTTCCCCTCAGATGCGAGTCCTTTCACTTTCAATTGTCTCGCAGCTTCTTCGCTAACGAGCAGCGAAGAAATCCCAGCTTCACTTTCCAAACCCTCCCAACTTGGCACAAGTACGATACCCGGTGCGAATCTCTTAACAAAACCCAAGTCCTCAACACCAGCGCTGTACGACAGATCGGCAAGTAAAACAATGCCACTGTCCTTACAGATAGACGCTATTTCGTCAATGGGACTCAAAACACCAGTTTCAGGCTCGACATGAGAGCAGATAACTGCTCTGTACGATTTTTTTTTCAACGCACTTTGAAGAACATCGGCGCTGTTTTCCGAGCGTGTTTCAACAGCATCGACGTTGCCCTTCATCTTACACAGAGTAGAGTAAATGGTCTTGCTGTGAGAACCGCTCACTGTTATTAAGTATGGTCCGTTGCTTTCACAAAAATATGAGAAGAAGTATCCAATTGCGTGGGCTGGTGGAAGAGGCACCAGTGTGCAGAATGTAAAGGAGATGTCCAGTAAAGATCTGAGAAAACCATAAATATGCCCACAACATTTGTCCTCATCAAATGATTTTTGGAAATAGTGTTCGGCACGGCAAAAAGCCGTGTTGGGAATTAGTGAAATCAAAGCTCAGCACCACCGAAAAAATCATTGTTTTTCGTCTTTTCTGTATTCTTCCGGCATCGGGCCTAGTTCCTTCTGCAAAAGCTCTTTCCATGTAGCTTTGGTCCACTCTAACGATGCTTCAAGAAAAACATTGAGTGATTCTTCTCTGGTCCTTAACCTCATTGTTGCCAATGTTTTTCTAAGATTATCTACACAGCTACGGAGGTGATTCACAGCCTCTTTGTTGCCGAAATTTTCAGAAACAACCACTTCATATGGCAAGGAATGTTCCACATCATACGCTCCTTGAGTTATATTACTCATGTACGGTTCAAAAGGAGGCCAAATGGAAGACATGTAATGTTTCCACTTTGCAGTCTCATCAAACCACGTTCGCCCACGTTCCAAATCCTCATGAGCATATCTTGAGAGCCGCTCTCCAAGTTCAAAAGCCATTTTTTTAGCTTTGTCCATCAACGCTGCGTGAGCAGCGACACCTCCAATGTATCTCAAATTCACAGTGAACCCAAACTTACACAAGTCACGCAGTGCTTCTGTTTGAAACCCTTGATTGCTCGCACAGGTTATCGCTGCAAAGGGAAGACCATTTGCAAATCCATTCCAGTGTGTGGGATAGAATCGCTCCAAAAATGCATGAAGAGCCGCATTATACGTCCAGTGATAAACAGGGGAAGCCGCAATAAGCCCATTTGCCCCTTTTAACAAGTTGTAGACCCTACCATTTTTACCCATACCGTCCTTTTGTATGCAACCTTCTCTTGTGCGTATACAGCAGAAACATCCTCGGCAGGGTGCTATCGTTTCCTCGTAGAGATTTATATGCTCAACGTCACATCCATTTCGAAACAATGCATCAACTGCATTTGAAAGCAAAGTCGCCGTGAAACCATTCATCCGCGAGCTTGCCAGCACGGAAACAACCAGTGGCTTCTTCATTGATTTTCCCCCTTCATAGTTACATAAAGATAAGCAATAGCTATTATTACTGATCCTTGAACGATGAATTTACCCGGTTGTCCGACTCTTAGAATCGTTAATAAATTTGTCAAGAAAACCAAGGTCAGCGCACCGACAATGGAATTTTGAAGTTTTCCAATTCCTCCAGCAAAGGAGGCCCCTCCCAATATTACAGCAGCTATTGAGTAAAGCACGTAGTCTGCACCTATACCAACACTTGCAACCCGTACAAATCCCGAAAGGAGTAACCCACCGGTTACCGACAGCACGCCACTGATTGCGTAAGCTATTGTTTTTACCAATCTTACATTAATTCCCGATAGGACAGCAGCAGTGGCATTCCCGCCCGTGGCGTACAGTTTTCTCCCATATCTTGTGCCATTTAGCATAAAGAAGGCCAGCGCAAAAACCAGTGCAACGAATATAACAGACCACGGAATTATCCCCAAGAATCGATCGTTTGCGAGTGTAAGTAGAAAACCCTCCACATTTCCAACGGGAGATCCTTTCGTGAATATGTACGTTACACCTTGGATAACAGCTCCCATGCCCAAAGTCATGACAAAATCGGGAATAAAGCCGTAAGAAATGGCAAAACCGTTAACTGTTCCAATCGCCAATCCCACTGCAAGACAGATCAAGATCGTTGTTCCAGTTCGGCTTGCATCTCCCGATATCAAGCTGCAGGCAAGCACATTAGCAAGTGAAATAACTGAACCCACTGAGAGATCTATACCTCCCACAAATATAACAAAGGATTGTCCTATCGCCACAATAATGAGCGGAGCCGCCTGAGCCAGGACGGTCAAAAGATGTGAAATATGCATTGATGAAGGCGAAAATATACCAAGAACTGCTATCAATAAACCAAGAAGTATGTAAGGAGTCCATTCTTTCACCGTATAGACTTCTCCTTCCGTGAGGACAGCCTTAAAGATAGGAATATTGAAAAGATTAAGATCAATCCCTTAATTACATACTGATAGTAGCTGAATATATTCATCATGTTCAAAACATTGCTCATTATGGATAAAATGAACGCCCCCGCGAGTGTACCGAATAACCCCCCAACACCTCCCTCAAATGTTGTTCCACCAACAAGCACGGCTGTAACTGAATCCAGGGATAACTTCTCGCCTATGAGTGCATCACCCGACCATATTTGCCCCACCAGCAGCAAACCTGCCAGGACACCTGACACACTACTCAATATGTACGCAAGTATCGTAATCTTCATAGTATTAATGCCAGCTTTATTAGAAACATCTCTGTCTGCACCTGTAGCGTAAACATACTTCCCAAATCTTGTGAAGTGAAGAAGAAATGCAAGAATGGAAAACCAAGTAATAGATATGAGAAATGGTACAGAGAAGATCCAACCCAGTTCCTTGCAAAAGAATTCTGCAATTGTGAAGGAAACATTTCCTCCTGGTATAGGTCTTAAACCCAACGCAATCCCCTTTACTAAAACACTTGAGCCAAGCGTCATTATTATCGGCGTAACTCCTTTGTAAATCATTAATCCATTGAGAAAACCTATAGCAACTCCGAGTACCACAATGAGGAACATGGGTCCCCACGCGCCAAAAAAGTGTTCAAATGACCCTAAGGCTAGCACAGTAGTTGTTAAACTTGCAACGGCGCCCACAGATATGTCAATTCCCTGAAGCAACACAACAAATGTTTGTCCACACGCCACAACAAGCAAAGGGGAAAGTTGAACCAAAACGTTCAATATGTTTTCAGATGTAAAAAAGTGGTCTGTACTCGCAGAAGCTACCACAAATATACCCAACAATATAAAGTAAAGTGGAATAGAGCGCTTCACAAATATGTATGATGAGTTGAACTTCAATCCTCCATCACCACTTTTTGATTATTTGCAAGGGCCATAAGAATATCCTCTCTCTTTTGCTTCCCTTTTAAAATTCCCTTTAAAGCTCCCTCATAGAAAACAGCAATTTTATCACAAATCCCTAACAGCTCAGGAGTATCTGAAGATACGACTATCACAGCGATGCCATCATCAGCGATCTCTCTGAGTTTCCGGTATATTTCAAACCGCGTTTGCACATCAACGCCTCTCGTTGGTTCGTGCAACATCAGGATTCTTGGCTTCATTACAAGACTCTTGCAAAGAGAAACTTTCTGCTTATTTCCCCCACTGAGTTTCGATACAAGAGTTTTTGGGCTATTTGCCTTTATTTTAAACAATTTCATCATATTTGTTGCTCTTGCCTTTTCAAGTGAAAACCTCATAATTCCAAGGAATGACAACTCATGTAAAATCGGCATACAGATATTCTCTCTTATAGATCTGCACAGCACTAATGACTCGCGTTCGCGATTCGCAGAAACAAAGGAGATACCTGCCTCTATCGCACTCTTTACAGAATCAATCGGTACAATCTCACCATTAATCAGCACATTCCCCGAATGTGGAATTATCCCAAAAAGTCCTCTTATCAGATCTTCCTGTCCTTGACCCATGAGTCCTCCAAACCCGAAGATCTCGCCAGGATAGATTTTGAGGTTCACATCTGTGCATTTCCCACAGCTATATCCACGAAGTTCGATAGCAGGAGTTGTTTGCTTGCTGGTTTTCTTAGCTTCTGATGGATACAACTCCGATATTTCACGGCCGCTCATAAGCCTAACCAGTTCTTCGGAATTTGTCATTGCAGTTGAAAGAGTTGATACGTGTTCCCCATCTTTAAGCACTGTAACTCTATCTGCAATCAGGAACACTTCTTCAAGTCTATGAGATATGAATAGGACACTGGTACCACCGGCTTTCAATCTTCTTACTACAGAAAACAAAACATTCCGTTCATTGTCACTCAACACGGCTGTTGGTTCATCAAGTATAAGCAGATTACATCCTGAAAAAAGTGCTCTTGCTATCACTACCATTTGTTGTGACATGATGTCAAGATCTTTCACGATCTTATCAAGAGGGGGTATCTCAGGAAGTTCAGATTTGACAAATGATTCCAAGTCTTCCTTCATTTGCTTGTAGTCAAGCGTACCAAGTGAAGATACTTTTTCCCGTCCAAGCATTAAGTTCTCCAACACTGTCATATTATCAATCAAATCTATTTCCTGGTGTACAGCCCTTATACCCAGATTCATAGCGATTCTGATATTGTAATTATTCAGCCTTTCACCATTCCAAAAAATCTCCCCTTGATCTGGCTTTAGAACCCCAGAGATGATCTTAACCAAAGTGGATTTACCGGCTCCGTTTTCTCCCACAAGGGCATGAACCTCCGAATCTGATATCTCAAAGCTCAAGTTTTTCAAAGCTTGAGTAGCACCAAAACTCTTTTTAATATTCTTAACTTGAATCAGCGTTGGGCCACCTCCAAACAACTTCTGTTTGAAGTGATCTAAGCCTTACTTACCACTTACAACAGGGGGGAGTATTCCCCCCTCTGAAAGCAAAGCGATTAACTATCGCTGGAACATCTCTTTTATCATATTTTCACTCAAATGGCTGTTGCACCAAAAA
This sequence comes from Thermotogae bacterium, assembly GCA_003641785.1. Classification (GTDB taxonomy): domain Bacteria; phylum Thermotogota; class Thermotogae; order Thermotogales; family DSM-5069; genus B6-G13. The sequence goes on along the minus strand of QNAO01000053.1, from coordinate 11 downwards.
CTGTCTGGTAG
>QNAO01000052.1 GCA_003641785.1 Thermotogae bacterium | reverse complement strand
GAAGAGCTGCTGAACACTGTTCGGCGGTTCAGAAACAAGGAAGCCAAATGGGTTCGCCACCATCACGAACACTGGGATGGAACGGGTTATCCCGATGGATTGAAGAAAGAGCAAATACCTCTTCCTTCAAGAATCATTGCCGCGGCTGACGTTTACGATGCACTGACAAGTAAAAGACCATATCGCTCGGCCTACAGCAGGCATGAAGCTTTACAAATAATTCGGGAAATGTCCGCTACGGTGCTGGACCCCCAGATAGTGAAGATTCTAATTCAAATAACTGAATCTGAAGAGTAATGGTTTTTTCCGGCGAACAAAGAGAGAATAAGCCTTACCTCACCTGTTCCCATGCCAAGGAGCTTTGCTATTTCTTGATCTGTTTTTCCTTCCTGACTGAGTAACATAATTTTCTTTTCAACCGACATTTCCACCTGCTGTTCCTGTTCTTCAGTTTCTGAGTGCTCACTCTGTTTGAGATGATCAGATGAGGGCAAATCTTCAGTTTTCGAAGATTCCTGCCTGAGCCTCATCTCAGAAGCCCGCACCTCTGTTTCTTTAACGGAAAGCGCAGAATACAAGGCATTTGCTTCATCGATAAGCTTCCTCAGTTCTTCTGTTTTCCTGTCAAGCATCTGCAATCTCACAGAAGAAAGATGTCGAAATCTTCCTATGAGCTCAACGATTCGCTCTTCAAAATCTTCGTGTGGAGTACCATTTGTTTCATTTCTGTTCATCGAAGACAGAAACATTCCCCAGGTGAATGCGACTGTTCCGAGTGTACACAAAAGAATCAGCCACGAAAGGATATCTCCCATCAAAAAATGCCTCCAGCACTCATCATCTTTTTGGAAAACTCTGAAAGGTTCGTGTCTATCTTCAAGTCAGCAATGTCGTCAAGGCCAGTTTCCCCTTTGTTGACTATAATCAATTTTCCTCCGTTGCGAAGAGTCAGCACAGGAAGATAAGCTGCGGGGTAAACCACAAGAGAACTCCCAAAAACAATCATTAAATCTGCAACTACCGACAATTCCTGAGCTTCACGAATTTCTCGCTCCCCGAGAGGTTCTCCGAAGAACACTATGTCGGGACGTATTACTCCCCCGCAAGGACATGTTGGAATACTTGTCTCTTCAAGCATTTGAGACACATGATTAACCGTGAAGTTTCTGTGGCAACTCATGCAGTAATACCTGTTAACCGATCCGTGAATCTCAATAACGTTTTTACTTCCAGCTTTTTGATGAAGTCCATCGATATTTTGAGTTATGACACCAAGAACTTTGCCCGTCGTCTCCATTTTCGCAATCAAGCGGTGAATCACATTGCTTTGAGCTTTAGCCATAGGTATCAAGCATTCTCTTGCGAACTTGTAAAAGGCCTCTGTGTTTTTTTTAAAGAACTGTATATCAAAGATATTCTGTGAGTATTTCTTATACAGCCCATCAGGTCCTCTAAAGTCTGGAATCCCGCTGTCAGTGCTCACGCCAGCTCCTGTAAGAATCACAATTTTTGAGGAAACTGAAAACAGTTCTCTGAAGCGCTCAATCATATCAATCTTCCCCTTTCTTGAAGCTAACGGCCGGAAATGCCATGCTTTCTTCCCGTGGATACCAGTAAAGCTGATTCTCAACAACCTTGGTTGGCGTAGGCTGCGCTGAAATGACAATGGCGTTTCTTGGAAGAGCCATGGTAACTTCAGAATCCTTAACAGAGTATATGGAGATGTCCTTTAACGAGGTGTCGACTAAACCATCTTGAACTGTTGCGATATTTGAGAGCCGCGCTGTTTCAATCACTTCAAGAATTCCTGATCTGCTCGAAATGGTGGAATTCATGGATATTACCGATATCTCTCTGCCAACTTTTTCGCTGACTTGATCGAAATACTCTTGAAATGTCCCGGTTGAGTTTTCAGCGTACTGCTTCTTGTACTCTTCCTCTTTCTGCTTGTCTTTGAAATACAGCCCGGCAGTGGCGGTGAAAGTCGCAGATCCATCGTAATCATACTCCATTCTGCTCCTGTAGTATACTATTTCGAAGGGAGGTTTCCTTCCAAAGCTCATGAAAAGCTGCGTTACCACGAAGAAAACAACGAACGCTACGAGAATGTAAAAAATGGTTTTTTGATTCACTCACTTTCCTCCTTTCCAAAATATGTTATCACAGTGGGGGTATTTTGCGTGGAAACACTGAATGAAAAGACAAGAGATTTTATAGCAATCAACAAGGTTCTTTCACCTTTTCTTCCGAGAACAACATACGGTCAAAAAAAAATACTAAAATATGAATTTATCATAAAGGACACACTCAGCTTCAACTCTCATTGGAGCACTACAAAAAAGGTGCTTGAAATCGACCGAAGGCAAATTGAACGTATAAGAGCCTTTCTGTCGAAAATCGGTGATATATCAGAACCTGTGAGAAATGGTTTTCAAACTGTTGGAGACTTTGCCAAACTCAAGCGCTTCTTGTACATTCTCCACGAAATATCCAAAGATCACAGTGCAGTATGGAACTTTCCTGACTTCTCAGAAATGTACACAGAGCTTATTCGAAGAACCGGAAACTCTGTGGGATTTTCCATTCGAGATCCAGAAATGCTGCAACTTCAAAGAAAGCACACTTCTCTTACTAAAGAAATTTCCCGAGAATATGAAAAATTACGTGCACGTATCGAGAACCTATATTCTATTAAATTGCCTCATCAAGATGAATTCGTATGCCCCAGAATAATGGGAGAAGAGCTGTTGAACAGTGGTCTTGTGGAGTTGGTCGATGAAACGGCCGATAGATTTCTGATGAAACCACGCCCAAGTAGAGAAATATTGAATTTGAAAGAAGAACTACTAAATCTTGAATCAAAAATGAAGAACATTGAGAAGGCATGTCTGAAAGATCTAATAACGCTCACTAACAAGAATATTGATATTCTCAAACTCTGCGAAAAGGTTGTAGAACGAATCGATCTCGATATATCAAGATACGACATGTATTTCGCACTCCACTGTTGCATTCCCAGAATAAGTCAGGTTATTTCAGTAGAAGACGGCAGATTCCCTCCCATTCAGAACTATTGTGAGGAACATCACTATACTTATGTTCCTGTTACTGCTTCTTTGAGAAGAGGGACAAATGTACTCTATGGACCAAACATGGGAGGAAAAACATCTTTCTTGCGAACTGTTGGTCTGTTGATCTCTCTCACGTTAATGGGCTTTCCAGTGCCCGCTCAGGAGTTCGAAACTATTCCCTTTCGCTGCATAAGGTACATAGATAAAGGCGATTCATCTGGACTAAGCTCATTTGCAACAGAAATGAATGAGCTGGTGTCCTCCATGCGCATTGATGGCGCAAAGCTGATCTTGATGGACGAATTTGCATCAGGAACCAATCCCATTGAAGGAGAAGCCTTGGCAGCGGCTGTCATTCAGTACTTCTCAGAATCAAGCGACGTCGTCCTTTTCACAACACATTATCCAGGTGTTCTGAATTTCGGCAATAATGTTCTGATGTGCGGAAAACTGAAAAATATAGATGCTTCAGATCCACACGAGATGATAGACTACAAAGTGGAGAAAGGTAAGATGAAATGTTCCTCACTTGCTCTAATGTTGGCATCAAAGATAGGTGTGCCTCAAGAGATCGTCGAAAGAGCAAGGGAGTACGTGGAGAGCAAGAACGATGGAAGAAAAAGTTTACTCGGTTTCTGAGGTTACCTTCTACATAGAACAGCTTCTGAATACAGATCCTTATCTCACAAACATCGCGATAGCCGGAGAAGTTTTAGATAGTAAATCAAGAAATGGACATATCTTCTTTTACCTTAGAGATGAATCCGCAGCAATAGGATGTGTGATCTTCGGAGGGGAAAATCGTGGAATACGCCTCACCGATGGACAAATGATACAGGCTTGGGGAAGTGTGAAACTCTATGCCCCAAGAGGGATCTATCGCTTCATCTGTCGCAAGGTGAAATCTCTTTCTCAGAGAGGCGTCATGTTTCTAAAATTGCGTCAGACGTACGAAGCACTTCTCAAAGAAGGTCTATTCAGTCGTCCAAAGAGACCACTACCGAAATTCCCCTCAAAGATCGGCGTGGTCGCATCTCGTACATCTGCCGCATTTCAGGACATCATCAAGACCTTGCAAGATCGCTATCCAATTGCGGAGGTTCAGCTTTACCACACAGGAGTCCAAGGAGAGAGCGCTAAACGTGCATTGATCAAAGCCTTAAAAGACGTCAACGATACCGAAGATCTCGATGTTGTGATTCTCTCAAGAGGTGGAGGATCAACAGATGATCTCTGGATATTCAACGACGAGGATGTTGTTAGAGCCCTTTTCAATGTACGACACCCCGTTGTGACAGGCATTGGTCACCAAATTGACACGGTGCTCGCAGACTTAACCGCAGATTACGCTGCTCATACTCCAACAGCGGCTGCCCAAATGGTTGTCCCAGATATAAAGGAAATAATGAACGATTTTTACGAATCACTTGAGCAACACTACTTCTGGATTCAAGATCAAGTGGCTTCTACTCATAAACAGATGAGATCCCACATCCAGTTGGTAACAAGGTTTTCTGAGAGATATCTTCGCGAGGAAAAGATTAGGGCGCGCACAGATTTCGAAAATCTCATCAGAGTCATGAAGACCATCTTTGAGCGATACAATTCAAAAGCAGAAATCTTTGCGTCCAGACTCCTGGAGCTTGATCCCAAAAAACCTTTGAAAAGGGGGTATGCCCTCGTTAAGAAGAATGGATCGAGGATTACAAAAAAAGATCAGGTCCTCCCCGGAGATATTTTGACCCTGGTTTTCGTAGATGGAATCAGAAAGGTGATGGTCTTGAATGAAAAAGAAGAAAATAACTGAAGCTCTCAGAGAATTAGAAGAAATTATCTCACAGTTAGAAACTTCACAGATATCCGTTGAGGATGCCTTCGAGCTGTTTAAAAGGGGAGTTACATTGTACAAAGATGTACAAAACACACTGAAAAACCTTGAAGTCGCAGTGCGTGATGTGTATGCTGAACTCAGGGAAGAAGATGTTGAAAATGATCAGTCTTGATGATATAAGAAGAGCCAGTCTATCTGATCTCAAAAATATCGCCCAAACGATCAGAGCTCGGATAATAGAAGTTGTCTCTAAAAATGGAGGACACTTAGCATCAAATCTTGGTGTTGTAGAACTGACGCTCGCACTGTACAAAGTGTTCGATCCCAGAAAGGATGTGGTAATCTGGGATACTTCTCACCAATCATACACGCACAAGCTCGTAACTGGTCGTTGGAAGGAGTTTAATTCCCTACGAAAATTCGGCGGTGTCTCTGGATACACAAATAGATCGGAGAGCCCCACTGATTGGTTTGGAGCAGGTCATGTTGGAACATCCATTGCCGCCGCGCTTGGTATAGAGAGAGCCCTCAAATTGGAGAACAAGCGTCGAAATGTTGTGGTAATCCTCGGCGATGGGGCTTTAACAAACGGAGAAATACTGGAAAGCTTGAACCAAATCAAGGAACAGGATTCAAAGCTGAAGATCATTCTCAATGACAATGGAATGGCCATATCCTCAAACGTGGGTGCTCTGTCAAAAACGCTTTCGAGCTTACGCGTTAGTGGTGCTTACACACGACTTAAGGAGGTTGTAAAAGGTGTCCTCGAAGTTTCGAACACTGGGAAAACGATCGAAGAAGAACTCAAAAAAATACGGGATGGCTTCAAAAATATGCTTTCCGGCACTGATTTCTTTGAAGCTCTTGGTCTGAAACACATAGGACCATTGGACGGTCACGATATTGAAACGCTTGTCAAGATATTAAACGGAGTGAAAACCTATGATCATCCCTGCGTAGTGCACGTTTACACCGTCAAAGGAAAAGGCTATGAACCGTCGGAAAAGGATGCGGTACTGTTTCACAGTGCACCGATATTTCATGTGAAAACAGGACAGACTGTTGGTAGTTTAGACAAAGTTTCCTACAGCGAAGCGTTTGGAAATGCAATGGTCAGACTGGCTCAGAAAAATGAGAAAATCTTTGCAATAACGGCTGCTATGGCAGAAGGAACAGGTTTGAGAGACTTTTCAAGAATATTTCCGGAGCGATTCTTAGACTTAGGTATTACAGAGCAGTCTTGTGTCACCTATGCGGCTGGCCTTGCTTCTATGGGATTCCGACCAATTGTCGCTGTTTACTCCACTTTCCTCCAAAGAGCATATGATCAAATAATCCACGACGTTGCTCTCCAGGATTTGAGTGTCATCTTTGCTGTTGATCGCGCAGGACTCGTTGGTGAAGACGGACCGACACACCATGGCGTATTCGACATAGCTTTCTTCAGATCCATTCCCAAAAGCAAGATATTCGCCCCATCTGACATATCAGAACTCGTTTCCATACTGAAATCGGTCGTTGACAAAGTAGAAGGAGTCGTGGCTATAAGATATCCGAAAGACAGCCAATTCATTGACAAAAGCAGTTTGTGGAGATCATCTAAACTCATAGACCCTTTCAAATGGGAAATTCTCAGAAAAGGTGAACATACCGCCCTTCTG
>QNAO01000051.1 GCA_003641785.1 Thermotogae bacterium | reverse complement strand
TATTTCTTGTAGAATATTCTTTCAACAACTAAACCTTCATCAACCGCTTCTTTGGGTTCTTCCAAATAGCGAACATGCACTTCAACAAGACCTTTGCCCTGAAGGTGCAGTTTTCCTTTCATTAAAGAAATGGCTCCCTCACCGGTCATTTTGATTGCTCTTTGATCGTTTTCTACCAAGATGTCAGGTTCTTCAAAAGTTCGCATTGAATTTATTAGGCCGAGAACCGCGTAAGAAGTGTCTTTTGTTGAGTACCAAAAGAAGCCATCTTTCATGCTGAACAGGTAGTTGATCATCTTTTTTTGAATCTCGGGATAAGCGTTCCACTTTACAAGTGATCTTAAAAGAATAGAAGTCGCCTGAACATTCGTTATGAAGTAACCTTTAGAACTAACATCTACGTACGCGATCCTGCTTTTCTCAACAACATGCTCCATGGCTTTTTTGAGCATCTGTTTTGATTCCAAAGACAGATACACAAGATCCAAAACGCTTTCAGGTTCAAATGGTTCATGTTCGACTCCATAAAGAGATAACACGTAAGATCCATAAGCTGTGGGATTCGACAGCAGGTAATCTAAGCCCGATTTCACAACAGAATCTGCCACAAAGATTCCGGATTCGATAGCATGGAAGAGACCTTCCATAACGTAAGCTGTCATGAAGGGAATGCTCTTGTCTGTTCTCCACCAACCCCAGCCACCGTCATAGTGTTGATACTTGTAAAGCCTGTAGAGTCCTTTCATCACAACATCTTGAAGGTTATCGATTTCTATTCCGGCCTTAGACGCAACTACCGCGGGGAAGAAACTGCTCATGGTTTGTTCCGTGCAGCCGTATGGATAAGATATAAGCTTTTTAAGCGAATCTTCTATTACTGGAACAATATTTGACATAACTCTAAGACTGGCGGAAATGTAATCCCCTTCTGGCAGGTCCACATTCATCTCACCATCGAGCGCTTCTAAAACATAGTATTCTCTTTCAAAAGAGAAAGGCTTTACAGGAACATTCATCGCTACAGCATCGTTTAAACCCGCGACGGCGTAGATCGTTATTGTTGAAGGATCACTGATTTTCTGAGCAACGCATTTCCAGGTCACAGTAACTGATCCTTGCGCTGGAATGGTTGTCGTGGTGGAAAGCTCTGTAAGTATATCTAACGAAGAAGGCGGTTCTATCCATATTCTGCTAACAGTTGCTTCCTCTGTTTGATTGTAAACCGTAGCGGATAGCGACATCTCATCTCCAAATCTCATAAACACTGGCAAGTGCGGTCTAACATAAAAATCTTTTGTAACCGTAATTTGGGAACTTCCTTGTGAAAATTGCTCGCGCGAAAAGCCGTAAGAGGTCACTTTCCATGTAGTTATTGTATCTGGAACCTTGAATTCAATAGTCGCACTGCTATCAACTGTCTCAAGATCAGCCAACCAAAGCGCGGTATCAGGAAAATACTCTCTGACATTTATCTTTGTTTCCACAGCAGATCTTTTCATGTCTTCAAAAGAGTGGTCTTCTTTTGCAAAAAAGGCGAGTTTGTTTGATGATTCATCGGGAAGTTCAGAAAACCACACGTAAGGTGTATAGCTTTCAGAAAAATCCGCAATCACATTAGGATAATTGTTTTCTGGATAAAGCCACTGCTCTATGTTAAGTGGATCATACCCAACCATTGCGTAGATTGCCTCGTCCACCACTGATACGCAGATGTTATAGTCATCACTCGCTTCTATTCTCATCTTCACCGTCTCTCCAGGTCTGTAGCGGTCTTTGTCTGAACTGATTTTCATATCAAAGACATTTGTCTTCCTTTCAAGGCTGATTTTGATCGTTTTCGTCATCCTCTGGCCGTCGCTGTAGCCTCTATATGTCAAGAACAGGTTCTTTTCTACCACGTTCTGTGGGATCTCGAATGTCACGCGTTTGTAGCCTTCGCTCAGATCACAAAAACTCAGCGAGTAAAGCTTTTCTCCCACCAGAGCCAAAAATCCAGCTTCGGGATCTGGTGAGTAAATGTCAACAATCATCTTTTCACCAGGTTTGTAAGATTCCTTATCTGGAACAACTGCGAAATCTCCTATAAGATAAAGAGGAACACGTCCATATGAGTAAATGTTTATCGTTTTTGAGCTTTTTCCAAATGAAAGTTTCATTCTATACGATTTTGCCTGAGTAGGAGTGAAATTCAACAAGTACTTGCCGTTGTGAATCTCGACTTTCTGAACTCCCTTGTCCGTTTCCACGGTCAGTGTTCCATCAAGGGGGTTGCCTTTTAGATCTGTAATCTCGATTAAGATCTTGACAGTCTCGCCGGGCGATGTCCTGTAAGAATACAAATCCGTCTTTATCAAAACATTGTCCGCATGAACCCGTACACTGTGGCTTTCTTCTATCTGTCTCTGACTCTGATCTGCAGCTATTGCTTCAAGAACATAGTATCCGTCAAAACCCTCTTCTATTTGAACTGAAACTGCCAGGTTCCCGTGCTCATCTGTGAGGCCTCTTCCATAGTAAACAGTCGAGCTTTCGGACCAGCCCTCTCTGGCTTTAACGTAGTAAGCGACATCTGCTCCCACAACTGGCTGCCCGTTGAAGTACTCCAGTTTTATGTTGAAATGCGCCGTCGTCCCGGAGATGTACCACTCTTTGTCAGAGGAGAGTGTCATCTTGTATTCCGGTTTTTGATACTCTTCCACCATAAAGTAGCTTTGAAACTCTCTTTCATTCTGCTGCACGATTATTTCGTAATAACCGAGCTCTGCTGTTTCAGCCAGACGAAACTCATCCCAAAAGCCTCCCATGGAATTCGTTGTGAGGATTCTCTTGTACACCTCATTGCTCCTCGGATCTTGGATACTCACAGAGATTTGAGAACTGTCAACGGCTGTGTAATTTCCGTTCGAACATTTGAAGAACTGACCTCTGAAGTGTACTGTGTCTCCTGGACGGTAAATAGGTCTATCTGTAAAGACGAACATTTTTTCATCGGGATATTGCCAAGAGTAAGGAGCGTAAACGTATGTGTAAGAGTATGAACCGCTAAACTCTGCAACGATTTTGTCCACTACACTTGAAATCTGGACCATTCCTTTTTCGTCTGTTTTCACCGTGTCTATAAGATTTTCATCATTAAACAGATAAACAGTGGCATCGGCAACAGGTTTCCCCGTGAGTGTATTGACAACAGCCACGGTAGCAGACCCTTTTTCGACAAAACTGATAAGACCCAACTGAGTTATAACGAAAAACTGAACATCGTTAATCACAGTTTTTGATCCTTGATTACCACTCAATACAGCAATATATACTCCGGGTTGATCAAATGGAACAAGATAAGTCTGCGGTCCTTTATCAGACACAGAAAGAGTTACTGAGCGTATATGCTCGGCTTTTCCAAAAAGCAGATTGAAAAGCGAAATCTTTTCCTTTTCAGAGTAGGAAAAAATATCGAAGATGCTCAGGTTTGTTTTGTAGAACTTCAGTGTAATGGTTTCATACCCTCTTGAGTAGAATTCTATTTCCTTCCTTGGAAGCTCCAAAATACTCGGTCCCGTGAAGTAAGCATATCCTGCAAAACAAATAGAAACTAAGAAAAGAAGACCAACAAGAAGAACCTTTTTCATTTCCCTACCCCCTCGTCATGTTGGTTAGCTTCATGTCATGGTTATACGTTATTCTTAGTGTTGGAAGAGAAGCGTGTCCTGTTTTTTCCCACAATTCAAGAAAGCTGTCGAATAATGGTGTATCGCCGTAGAAAACGCACTTGTTTTTCCACAGTGTGTATCCAAATTCTTCTACGCCATAGACGTTTCCCTGATAATCACACATGTTCCAGGTACAAATTTGGGCAACATTTAAGCACTCTGTGAAATGTGCTCGCACCCACATGGTTTTTCTTTCTTCAAAGCGATCTAAAATTTTCTGAAGCCTTGCTGTGTTTCTCCAGTTCAGATCTCCAAGAGATCCTTCAGCCTTTATGAAACGCGTCTCCAGTTTGTAATCGGCTGTAACAGTTCGATCAGTTTTAGAAAAGACAAACGCAGGTTGGCGTGAAGTGAGATAGAGGTTTATTGGTGCTACAATTGTACCATTGTTTTTGAGCTGTTTTATCCACGTCACTGGTACAAAATCAATACCTAAAGTCACAATCACAACATCATATGGGGCAAGATCATCAAAGCCTGAAATGCCATCGCCGCAAACAAACTTGACATTCTCTAACTGAAGCAACTTGGCATTTTTCATGGCAAGCTGACAAAAATGCTCATTGCACTCAATTCCAACGACTAACCCCTTTTCTCCAACAACACGACTCATTACACAGGCATTGTAACCAGTTCCTGAGCCTATTTCGAGCACTTTCATGCCCTCAGAAAGCTTTCCCCATTCCATAAAGAGAGCCATGAGTGACGGCTGGCTTGATGTTGTGTATGTCTTTTCAGTTGAGGAGGTCGCTATCACAGTATCGGAGTATATTATGTCAAGTGGGTACTCTCTTTCTGTAAAGATCTCACGAGGAACGATTTTGAAAGCTTCGAGTATCTTCTGATCGGAAATCCCAGACATTTTGATCTCATTAACAAACCTTTCTCTTAAGTAAGAAAGCACACCTGTTCCCCCGAGCTTGGTTTTTCACGGAAATCTCACTTCTACTTTACCACTTCGCTTGTTGAAATAGAATTCACAGGTCGTGAGCCTCTCCTTAACGCGTGTTGATGCACCCGCGATCGCGATTTGGCATCCCTCACGGCATACTCTACGCACCTTGATTCGCGCGTTGCTCATCAATTTCTCCGCTTCGATAGTGTGCGTAAGTACGCTCATTGCTTGATACGTTCTTTGTATCTCTTCCTGTATTTTTCGTTTCCTTTTCCGATAAAAACCAAGCAGCTTTTCCTGATTCTCGCTTACTTGTTCTTTTTTATTGATCCTGTTTAAAATGGATATTTCAATCTGTGATATCAAGGACAAACTTCGTAAGAAACTTTCAAGTTGCTTGTTTAATTCCAGCAGTTTGACCTCTTTTTCATAATCAACGCCCGCAGTCACTTCTGTTTTTACACCGCTCTCTCCGCCCAACTCCCCAACATCCACGTTCTTTCTTGATTTGACAACCCCTCCACTGAGCACACCTCGTCCGGCAATGATTACATTCCCACCTACTATCAGCGTTGAGTTCATAATGTAATCCTCAACTGCAACATTACCATTGCACACAATTTGAGCTTCGTTCACAAATTTGGCAAAGAAGTCTTTTTCTACACGAATTTTGCCCTTACCTCTTGCAAACACCCCACCCTGAACTCTCAGTGAACCTCCACAGCTAAGTTCTATTTCACCAAGAACTCCAAAAATGAGAATATCTCCCTGAGCTCTCACACGAAAAGGTCCTTCCGCATTGCCTCTTATCACTACACTACCGTTGAAATCAACATTGCCCGTCTTGTATCCTAAATCTCCATCGATAACTATCGTCTTTCTCACATGAATCTTGCCATCCTTAACAACCGGTTGCCCATCACAGTTTGCCAGAATCTCAGTTCCGTCTTCTGAGATGCGTGTGTTCTCACCAAGGAAGGAAGAAAGATTCACGTCTTTTGCCTTAGAGACTTTCACAGTTTTTCCAGTGACTGTCATACCATCCTGCCCCTCTTTTGGTGGGGTTTTCCTCGCTAAGACTGAATCTTTGTCACAGCGGTGTATTTGGTAGGCGAAGGCAGGATCAAATGCATGTTCTGTATCTTTGGCCACAAAGAAATCAATTCCTGTTTCAGGAAAAAGATACTTAACCGAAGCGTCTGTGCTCGGGATCGGATCTTTCCCCGAAGCCACGAGCACGGGTTTGAAAAACTCTTTACTGATAGCTTTTTGAACTTGTGATTCATCGATTCCATAGCTCACCCCTGCTTCACGAAGGGCCGCAAGAACTTCCTCAACTGTTGGAGAGTGTCGTTTGAGACCAGGAATAACTGTCACAAACGCCTTCATCTCGTCTTCAGAGATATCCACAGAGATAGACGGTTCTGCGTACGACTTTTCAAGGTCTGCCATGTCTTCAAGACTCGTTGTTCTCGTATGCTCTGTGAGTTTCGTTAGTTCTTCCAAAAGATTTTCGACACTACTTTCTCTTATTGGCCATATAGAAACTTCTATTTCTGCTGAATTGTTATCACGTGTGATGAAATCGAAAGCAACCTTTTCATACCAATTTTCGCCGTACTCTTTTTCAAGAAATTTCAACAGCTCTGCCATATTTTTGACACTAATTCTTCTTGATTCACGATGAAGTTCTCCCACCGAAATCACCTCACGATTTCCAGTGAGCCAGCTTTTTTTGAGTTACAATATTAGAGATTAAATACACTATCCTGCATAAAAAAATGTGTTGAATGGTCGTCTTTGTTGTTATAGTAAGAATAATTCAAGAGGATACGGATTTTGCTTTTAATAAAAGGGATATGATATAATTTTCACAAATAGATCGCATTACTAAATAAACGGGTTGTATAATTAATCTCTAATATTGTAACTCAAAAAAAGCTGGCTCACTGGAAATCGTGAGGTGATTTCGGTGGGAGAACTTCATCGTGAATCAAGAAGAATTAGTGTC
>QNAO01000050.1 GCA_003641785.1 Thermotogae bacterium | reverse complement strand
ACAGGAATTTTTCAATGTTACAAAGCTTTTCCACAATACATTACAAGGAGCAGATACCCCCATAGAAGAACATCAATGGAAAATCTACGAGAAATATTGTCAACAGAATATCGAACAAATAGACTTCAATGCTGATTTTGTGGTTATACACGATCCACAACCCGCCGCAATGAAGCAATTTTTGAAGAAGACGCGAGGAAAATGGATATGGCGTTGCCATATAGATTTGTCAGCGCCTAATGCGGTTGTCTGGAGAAGATTTTCACAGTATTTAAAAGGCTACGACAGAATGATATTTCATTTGAAGGAGTATTTTCCTGAGGATTTTGCATCTAAATGTGTAGCATTTCCTCCAAGCATCGATCCACTCAGTGAAAAGAACAAAGATATGAGTCTTGAAGAAGCACGAAAAATAGCTTCAAATCATGGAATAGATCCAGATCGCCCTCTTATAACTGTGGTGGCGAGATTCGATCCGTGGAAAGATCTTTTTGCCGCAATAGATGTCTACAGAATTGTTAAGAAAACGGTGAAATCTGTCCAACTTGCAATTGTGTCTGTGATGGCTTCAGATGATCCCGAAGGTTGGGTTTTCTTCGAAAAGGTGGCTCGCTACGCTGGACTTGACCCAGATATAATTTTCTGCACGAACCTGACGGGTGTGGGTAATCTTCAAGTCAACGCGATTCAACGGGTGAGCTCGGTTGCGCTACATACTGCCTCCAAGGAAGGATTTGGCCTTGTCATAGCAGAGGCTTTGTGGAAAGGTATTCCTGTTGTTGCACGCCCAGTTGGAGGTGTGAAGAGTCAGATAATTCATGGAAGAAATGGCTGGCTTTCCTGGTCTGTTGAAAAGCTGGCAAATTATGTTCTTATGCTTCTAAGAGATCCCGATATGTCCCGAAAAATGGGCCAGGTGGGTAGAGAGCTGGTAAAAGAAAGATTTCTCATAACTTCTAACTTAAAAAGCTATCTGCGCTTATTTAGCGTTTTGCAGAGGTGATAGTTTCCTATGCCAGCGTCTTCAATTAGATGGGCAGGAAGATGTCAGGTGCTCCGTATGTTACTGAAGAAGCCCTTGGTAAATCGGAAGGAGATTATCTCTGAGATTGGAGTTTCTCAAAGTACTCTCAGCTATATCACAAGAGAGTTGCTATCAAGACAACTGATACACGTCAGGGAGATTTCACAAAAAAGGGGAAGGCCATATCAGATACTCTCGCTAAATCCAAAAGCGTGGAGTGTTATTGGTATAAAAATGGGTAGAGAGGAAGTAAGAGGAACGCTGTTTGACGCGACCATAAAACCTGTGAAGACGTGGAAAATCAAAATATACTCCGATCTCCGCTCAAACGAAGGTTATATGAATGCGCTCCAAAAAGTATTGAAAGAGCTCTATTGTGAAAATCTTTTGGGTATTGGTATTTGCTCATCGGGACTTGTACAGAACGGTAAAGTAGTCGTATCACATTTGATGGGAATTAGGCAGCTCAATTTGAAAGAGATTCTAAGGAACACATTGAGTATTGGTAACATTCTGGTGATGAACGATGTCGATGCCCTGGCATATGCAGTCCTTCATTCTTTGAATATGGAAGACGTTTTGGTAATATCTTATGGAACCGGAATAGGGGCCAGTTTTTGTACGAGAGATCGATTTCACCATTTTGAGATAGGCCACGCTGTTGTTGCAGACAGTGGTAAATGCTACTGTGGGCAAACGGGCTGTTTAGAATATCATGCTTCGGAGTATGCGGTTTTGAAAAAATATCTAAAGAAGGAAATTTCTTTTGCCGATTTTGTTGAGAAGGAGGAAGAGAAATATCGAGCTCACATCGAGGAGCTTCGATCTGACGCTCGAACCAACTTTTCAGCTGTTTACCAATACTATAAAAAAGCTTTCCACGAGCTCTCAAAGCTGCTGGGAAGTATTATAATGCTTTTGAATCCGAAGCATGTCATTTTCCTGGGAGAAGGAATGGTTTCAAACCAAATGGTGGAAGCACTTCGAAAAGACATCCAACTGAGCTATAACACTGAATTCCTCGGTAACGTAGAATTCCAACTTGGTCACGCGGACTGGGAATCTGGGGTAGCACTCGCTGTTACACATAAATTTCTTTCAAAAGCGGCGAAGTGGTAATCTCTTAGAAAACGGATATGTCCATTTCTCCTTGTACTGGATCAAACGAGAAAGATTTGTTCGGAAATTCGTTGATATAGAATTTGAAAGAAAGCCTCTCAACTGAGAACGTGGGGTCTGCTTTGAAACTACTCTCTAGCTTCATTCCCCAACAGTGAAGGTTTTTTTCAAGACCAATCTCCAGCCTGTTGACAAGCAAGGGGTCTGTTTTCATTGATAAAGAGACACTGAAGTTTGGATCGAGTCCCGTTGCTTTGTATGAAAAATTAAGCCTTGAAGAGTTCTTTAAATAAAGAGCACTGAACTGATGAGATGATTTCTCAATCTTGAAAGTACCCTTGGCTTCCAGGCTGAGAAGATCAAAGGGTTCTACACTCAGTTTGTAGACTATTTTGACAGAAGGCGTTCTCATGAAGAAAAAATCCTTACCCTTTATTTGCAAAGTGTTCGATATGAAATCCACAGGTCTTTCTTGGTTGTACTTCCATGTGAACTGAGTCTTGTGACTAAGACTGAGCCAGAGAAACCTGATGTCAAAAGACGTGCTTTCAAAATTCTGCGCTTTCGTGTCATATATGGTTCGTGTCTTTGCTAAAAACGAAGTGTCGTACATTGAAATCCTGGTATCACTTGTTAGGTTGAGTTTAGACCATTCACTTTCAAGTATGTCGTAGTGAGTTGAGAATCCAAAGATAGTTGTCGGAACGCTTAAAGAAGCGCTTAAGTTAATTCTCGCGCTGTCCTTATTGTTTGAAAATCTCGAGTAGGTACCTACCCAGAAGGCCTCTGTTCTTGAATATCCAACTGAGAAACTCATCACTTTCAACGGCTTAAACTTCACACTAAGGCTAAAGGCATCAGCTAACCTATAGCTGAGATCCTGCTGAGGTGACAACCATATTCCCGTTAGTATATTGTTGTTAGCACTCAGTTCTGCCCAACCCCAGTCTATCTTCGGCCGAGCCGATGCAAAGTTCATATCGAGAACTGCGTAATTTTCCTGGGGGTTGTCTGTAAGAAATCGTCCGTTAAATCTGTAAGAGTTTAGAATATCCACCCGAAGTGATGTGAAAGGTTCAGGCATCGAAGCGTTTGCGTGAGATCTGAATCTACCAGAGGTGTCCATATCGTCAAAATGTTCAAAGAGGTTTCCTTCATCGTATTGCGCGACAGTTCTGTGAGAAAAAGAATCAACAACGAAAAGCATCGGAGTGGAACTAAGGGTGAGTTTTCTTGCTTCTATATATGGTAAAGTCCAGTGAATGGAAGGTGGGTCGACTGTCCTCAATATCTGATAGCGCAGTTTTTTTTCAAGTGATCCTTCAAGCAGAAATCCTATTTTTTCATCGTCAAAGTTTACTCTAAGCTTTGAAGGTATTGGTAGTGGTATGTTGTCTAATTCGCCCACGATGTTGTAGGTGTTTCTTTGATCATTTGATGTTTCCCGCTCGTAGTTTAGAGCTGCTTTAAGATCGTCCCAATACCTTGCAAGTTTAAGATCAGTGTAAGTCGTACCATCTTGTGAATATCCAATCAGGGCAGATACACTTCCATCTTCAAATGTCATATTGTATTCAGTTTCAAATGTCATTCCCTTTTCTTTGGAATAACCTACCATGAAAGAGAACGGTTGAGGCTCATCTTTCAAAGACACAAAATAGATGGGAAAGTATATCGTAGGTGCTTCAAAAATATACATGACAACATCATAAGCTACCAGATACTCGTTTTCCTTTAACTCAACATTCAAGGCTTGAAGTCTGTAATGAGGCTTCTCTAAGTCGCACGTTGTTATGTATCCCAGTTTCATCTCAGAGATCTGGTTGTTGGAGGTAAGTTCTTCAGCCGAGAAGTACATTAAGTGTTTCTTGTCCTTCTCATCTTCGTAAACTGTTTTTCCACGAATTTGCATCATGACGGCTACACTCTCTTGAAATGAGAATCTCAGATTTTGAGATTCTATGGAAACATCCTCTTTTCTGTAATTTACAGAACCCAAGCACTCAGCTTCATGAGCTTTACCATCCTCAGTAAGAAACACCGTCATTGTTGAAGCGTTTATTTCCGCTTCCTTGTAGAAAGCAGTTACATTTCCGCAAAACGTCACCGTGCTTCCTGTATAGAAAACTCTTTCAGCAGATATTTGAATGCTGTCGGATGCAAACGAAGTGACGCATAGAACGAGAACAGTCACGAGTAGAAATTTAACGAGAAATTCTCTAATTTTGTAAGCTGCAGGTGTATCAAGAAGGATATAGAGAAAAGTTCCCGTGCATGCAAATGAGATATCAGGTATCCACGCGGCCAGAACAGGGTCTAAAAGTCTTTCCTTTCCCATAGCGCTCAACCAGGCTCCAGAACCTTGGTAAAGGACAACGATAACAAATGTAAGAATAACCCCCCATGATTTGCTCTTGAGATTGAATATCAAGGACAATGGAATACCAGCAAGAACGATGATTACAGGTCCAAGTGACAGTGAATAGCGCGTGTGTAACTCAACTACCCAAGGTGCAGGATCAACACCGAGTTTCACAAACGTGTTGATTCTCGATTTTAACTCTTCGCTCCTCATGTCTTTTGGAGACTTGCCGATTCGCATGAGGGTTTCCAAATCCTCTTTTAAATTGAGTTCCACTCGGTTGAATTTGACATCGAATTTAAGTAGTCCTTCGCTATCCACACGATACAATCTGCCATCGTACATGTACCAAGTATTTCCTTCTCTCACGACTCTACTGGCAGTTATTATCTCTTCTTCTCCGGATTCGTTTTTGAATAGAATTACATCATGCAGTGTTCCTTCTCTTTTATCGTATCTTTTCACATAGAAATACTGGCTCTCGTCTATTTTCGCTACAACATTTTCGGATATGAAAACTTCTGGTTGTCTGTAGACATACTTTGAAAGTGCTTGTCTGGCTTTCTGATTGTAAATGGGGACAACTCTATCGCTCAAAAGATACGTTACTCCACTGAGTCCAGCGGCGATTATCAAGAATGGAACAATGAGTACCCTTGGTGACACACCGTGAACCTGCAAAGCCATCAACTCATGATCATTGGCGAGTTGAGTGAGGATCCAAAAAATGGCTAAGAGAACACCAACAGGTATTCCCATTGAAACAAAATAGGGAAGATAGTAGTAGAGAACCTTGAAAAGTATCAGAATACTTACCCTGTGGCGAACTATGAGGTCGGACAGTTGATAGAGTATTTCCACAGCCGCAAATATAACAAATCCCGCAAGGCCAACGAGTATAGGATTCAGAGACAGCTTTGCTATGTACTTAATCAGAATCTTCAAACAAGACTCCTCCGGTCCCCTTGAATGGCTTCATTTCGTCCCGAAGACATTTGTAATCCTGAGATTTTACTATGTATATAGTAGATTCAACGATATTGGTCGACAAATCTGCTATTTCTTCTATGCCCTGCGCAATGTCCAACATAAGAAATAATTTTCTGATATTTTCTGCGTTCTTTGCCATGTTTTCTGTGAGTTCACATCTTATCTCGTCAAATAGCTCATCGACCTCTGCATCACGTGCACATATTTCAATAGCCCCTTCCACATTCAAGTCTGCCAAGACTCTCAAACTTTCTTTTAGAATCGAGGCCGCTATTTGGCTAATTTTTCTCATTAGGGGAAATTGAAAACTTCCGGAATGATCTCTTATCAATGCAACAGTGTTTTCGGAAATACGTCTTGTGGTATCACCTATTCGCTCGAATGTATTGGCAATCTGTATTCCGCCTACCACAAACCTGAGATTTAACCCACTCAGCTGATGAACACCCAGGAGCGCTGTCGCTTCCTGCCTCACCTCAATTTCCATTTCATCAAGCACATTGTCATCCTCTATGACTTGCCTTGCTATCTTTTCGTCTTCTGTCTGAAAGGCCTCTATTGAGAGAAGAAACATCTTCTCGCAGTACCATCCCATTTTTAAAAGAGCCTTTTTGAAAACTCTTACCCTTTCATCAGCAATCCAATTCATTACCTTAAGCCCCTTCCATAGCCAACTTTGCTTTTCAATACATTAAAGAAGTCATAATTCTTTGGCCTTAGCAGGGTGAAATATCTGGACGATTTCATTACTTCAAGGTGATTATCTTTGCCAATATGCACTCCATCAACAAAGATTTCAAAGCCCTTGGGAGACTCTACAAGAGCACGACGACTGAGTGGAGCAATCACACTCCTGTTCTGAAAAAAGTACGGTGCGATTGGAATCATTTGAAACACATCACAACAGGGTGATACTATGGCTCCCCCCAACGCGAGATTGTATGCTGTTGAACCAGTGGGAGTTGAGAATACCAATCCATCGGCGAAGAAATGCAAAGTAGAGCACGAGTCCAAAGTTACGTCAAGTTCGATCATTCCCTCTGTCATGGAACGATGTGCAACAATATCGTTGACAATGTCATGTGAATCGTTTGTTGTAACAGCCTTAAGCATCCACAATTTTTCTGCTGTGAGATT
>QNAO01000049.1 GCA_003641785.1 Thermotogae bacterium | reverse complement strand
CTTGGGAACAACGCCCTCGTTATTCTGATGGACTCCTTCAGACAGATGGACAGAGAGGATATTCTCGTTAAGAAACTGAGAGATCACGGCGCCCACGGTATCATAATTGGCAATTCACGTGTTAATGATGATCTCGTGAAAGAGATCTCTCACTATATTCCGACGGTTGTTTTTGATAAAGCTTATAGCTTAGAGAATGTGTCATGCGTGCTGCTCGACAACATACAGGGTGCGTATGTGGCAACAAAGCATCTTTTAGAAGTTGGCTGTCAAAGAGTTATTCACCTTGCAGGTACTCCTGAATTATCTGTATCCTTGGACAGAAAAAGAGGTTATGAAACGGCTATGAAGGAAGCGGGGCTTCAGCCGTTAGTGTACGAAGTTGGCTACGATAAGGTAAGTGGCTATGCAACTATGAAAAAGCTACTCTCGTCAGGCAAAACAGTGGACGGTGTGTTTTGTATGAATGACCTCGTGGCAATAGGTGCTTTGAAAGCCATCAATGAGTTCAAGTTCAAGGTTCCTGAAGAAATCTGTGTTGTCGGTTTTGACGACACTGAAATATGTGAGCTTGTCAATCCGTCTCTAACAACGGTTCATCAACCAGCAGAAGAGATGGGAAAAATAGCGGCCAAGCTGCTCACGAACATGATAAATCTTGGCGCGTCCACATCGAGATATGTTCTCTCACCCTATCTCGTGATCAGAAGCTCAACTGCAAAAGGAGATGCATAAAATGAAAAGCGTGCTTGTGGCTGCGGCTCATGTGGATGACCCCATTATTGGTGCTGGTGGGGTAATAGGTTTGTTATCTGATCTTGGTTATCAAACGCATGTACTGAGCGTGTGCGGAGATCGCTCGGAAGGCTATGAGGAAGCAATTGCCAATCTTGGAGGTACTCCATTGAAATTTGATTACTCCTATGGCTCAGTTGAGAAAAGTGACAGACTGGTGGGCATGTTGCAGGAGTTGTTCAAATCAATTAGTCCCGATATTGTTTTCACGCATTGGAGCGATGAAATACTCATTGATCATCAAATCGTGTCAGAGACTGTTATTGAAATAGCCAGGCGGCAAGACGTCTCGGAACTGTACTTGTTTGAAATTCCGGCATCGAGTGTCAATTTCCATTTTGATGTCTCTGTTGACATCACGCAGTTCTATTCTAGAAAGGTGAACGCGATCAAGATGCTCAGGGGAATTGACTCCACCGTGTTTGAAAGGGAAATCTGGCCTTCCATAGCATACACATCTGGTTTTAGGGGCATCCAAGTTGGCTGTCAATACGCGGAGGTATTTAAATTCTATGGATCAAGAAAACCTTTGTCCCCATACCACAAAACATTAATTAGTTGGAGTGATGAAGTGTGAAAAAGCTGAAAATGGGTGTTATCGGAGCAGGCAAAATAGCACAGGTTCTTCATATACCAAATATTGCCTTATCAAATTTTGCCGAATTAGTAGCCATTTCAGATCCGAGAAAGGAAAGACTTGACTATTTCAAACAGCGGTACCCAGGATTGCACACTTACTCAGATTATCAAGAGCTCTTAAAAGACGATCTGGATGCCGTTGTTGTGGCTGTTCCAAACTATTTGCATTCGGAGGTTTCAATCAAATCACTCGAATCAAAGAAGCATGTTCTTGTGGAAAAACCCATGGCCAGTTCTTCAAATGAAGCCAAGGAAATGATCTTAACTGCTGAGAAGTACAAGAAAGTTCTTATGGTGAATCATTCGCAGCGCTTTTTCCCTCATCATCAGAAAGTAAAAGAGATAATTGATTCAGGCCTGATTGGAACGATCACAATGGTAAAAACTATGTTTTCACACTCAGGTCCGGAAGATTGGTCGCCCACAGCATCGTGGTTCTTTGATAAAAAATCTGCGGCTTTTGGGGCACTGGCAGATCTTGGGGTACACAAGGTAGATCTCATACGATTTCTGACAGGGCTGGAAATCACCGAGTGTTTTTCCCTTACCGCTACGCTTGAAAAGAAAGCAACAGTGGAAGACTTTGCTGTTGGAATTCTGAAACTTTCCAACGGTGGTTTCGCTGAGTTAACTGCGAATTGGATAACACATGGACTGGAGGAAAATTACATCTCTATTTATGGGAGTAAAGGAACCGTTAAGGTTGGAGTATGTGGAAACGATAGAATAGACATCTATGTTTCCGAACCGGTGAAATTTCACGGGGAAATAAATGTCAAACCTCTATATACAAATGAAGATGAGTATTGGAAAACTCCTGTCATCGATCATTTTGCAAAGGTGTGTTTGAATTTGGAACCAGCAATTGTGAAAGCAGAAGATGGATATATCGCATTGTTAGTCGTAGAGAAGATGCTTGAATCGACAAAGCGAGGGGTCCTAGTTTCTCTCAAGATTTAACAATATTTCAGGGGGTGTTAGTGTGCGGCCAGTGACGATATTCACAGGACAGTGGACTGATTTGAGCTTTGAAAGCGTGTGCAAGATGATGAGTGGTATTGGTTATGATGGCCTCGAAGTGGCATCTTGGGGCGATCATTTAGATGTGAGAAAAGCTGTCGAAGATGAATCCTACTTGGAAAGGAAAAAGGAAATTTTAGAAAGGTATGGACTGAAAGTATGGGCAATAAGTGCGCATTTAGCAGGACAACTTGTTTGCAGTAGTTACACCGCTCTTCATGAAGCCTTTGCTCCTAAAGACGTCCACGGTGATCCCGAAAAGATGCGACAGTGGGCAATTGAAGAGGTGAAATACGCGGCGATAGCGGCACGAAAACTCGGTGCAAAGATTGTAACGGGTTTCACGGGCTCGAGCATATGGAACATGTGGTATGCATTCCCACCTGTAACGCGAGAATACGTAGAAAAAGGCTTTGAATTCTTTGCAAATATGTGGAACCCCATTTTAGACGTCTTCGATGAAAATGGCGTAAAGTTCGCTCTTGAAGTTCATCCCACTGAGATAGCGTTTGATTACTACACTGCAACTCAGGCGTTAAAAGCTGTGGAATACAGGAAAAGCTTTGGCTTCAATTTTGACCCGAGTCATTTAGTGTGGCAGGGAGTTAAACCGGATTTGTTTATCAGAGACTTTGCAGACAGAATATATCACGTTCACATTAAGGATGTTCGCATCGATTTAGATGGTCGAAGCGGTGTATTGGGATCTCACCTGCAGTTTGGAGACCCAAGACGAGGGTGGAATTTTGTGTCTCCGGGTCATGGAAATGTTGATTTCGAGGGCATAATAAGAGCCTTAAACGATATAGACTATACTGGGCCTTTATCTGTAGAGTGGGAAGATTCTGGGATGGACAGAGTTCGAGGCGCTAAGGAAGCTCTTGAATTTGTTAGAAAGCTTGACTTCAGCAAATCCGAAAGAGCTTTCGATGATTCCATGCACAGAGATCAGTAACCTTCAACGCGAACACCTATGGTAGTATTACTACGTGTAAAAGAGGGTGTTCGTAGAGATGATCAGCTTCAAATATGAAAAGAAGGCAATTGAATTTACCAGTGGTTATATCTTGAAGAGCAAACGATTCAGAGCTTCCATAATCAAATTTCCAAGCCTGTATCCAAGAGCAGAGATAGGCACCGAAGTCGTGGAGTTATATCACTTCGAACCGAAAGAAAGCGTTGCAGGTAGTGTTTTGTTGCTTCATGGCTTGGGAACTATGAATATTCCCTTCCTTCTCTGGTTGGGTATGCATCTTGCAAACGCAGGGGTGAGAACAGTTGTTCCTGTTCTGCCCGGGAATTTCACACGAACTTCCCATGGATCGGTGAGTGGTAAAGATTACTTTTCAGCGGATATTGATAAAGCCACGCGATATTGGGAACACGCAGTGGTGGATTGTTTGACCACCATCGACTTCATGAAGAAGCAAACCTGGTGGGATGAAAACAACTGCCTTGTTGGATACTGCCTTGGTGGAATGATAGCTGTTATGTTGAATGCGCTTGTTAGTGATTTGAAGCAGACAATACTTGTCACAGCAGGTGGGGATTTATCAACTCTTGTGTGGCATTCTCCGACACTTGCTTATGTTAGAAAAGAGATGAAACGCTTTGATACCACAGCATCAGGTATTGGCGATGAGGAAAATTTAAAGCGTGTTTTCAAATCAGATATTGAAAAACTGAAAACATTTAAGAATGTCGACGAAATGCTTAACTCAGATATTCACCCATTACTTAAGATCGATCCTGTGGCATATGCCCGTTTTTCAGATTCCTCCAAACTAACGTTAATAGAGGGTGTATTTGATAGAGCCCTCCCCCCAAGTACTCGGAAAATATTATGGGAACACCTGGGTAAACCAAAGAGATACTTTGTGCCGGTTGGACACGTAACGTGGTTGCCTTTTCAGTTCTTTCTTGGAAGCTTTGTTTTGAAAAAGATGAACATCCGTGAATTTAAAAGACGGCTGAGGTACATTGAAAAACCGAAAATAGAGGAAAAGTGACTGGAGGAAAAAATGGAGATTGGCAGTGTTGAAACAAAACTGGGAAGTATCGTTGTCTTTGTTAATGAAGGTAAAGTAGTGAAGATCAAATTCTCAGCAAAACACGAAGATATACCTTTAGAGCCTTTCACAACGCAAATTAAGGGCTATCTCGATGGAAAAATAAAGAAGATTGATTTCCCCGTTTTAATAGGTGGTGGAGCGATCTTCAAAAAGATATGGAAGTATGTCAGGCAGATTCCCTACGGTGAAACACTTACCTATGGTGAAGTTGCACGTGAGCTTGGAGTGATTCCCAAAGTTGTTGGCTATGCGATGGCTTGCAACAACTTGCCATTGTATATACCATGCCACAGAGTTGTAGGCAAGGATGGCATAGGTGGCTTTGGCTCAAATGTTGAATGGAAAGAGTTTTTGCTTGAAATCGAAAGCAAAACTTAGAAAAGCTGCTTGATCATACTTGCCAGATTATGAAGATCGTAGTGCTGCGAAGCTATTTTGAAATTCTTGTTCACAATGTCTGAGTAAAGCCTTTTGTTAAACAAAAGTTCGAATACTCTCTTTGCAGCTTGTTCTAAGGTATCAGCGCTGATTGTAGCAAGCCCATTCGTTAGCTTGTACTGACTTCCAAGAGTAACATACTCTATCCCAGTTGACTTGATGTCCTTTGAAAAGACCTCGTATTCGAATAAAACAATGGGCTTTTTCATCAATATTGCCTCAAGAAGTTGATTTCCCCAACCTTCAAGGATTGAAGGATAAGTTACAATGTCTGCGATGTTGTAAAGCTTCATGAAAGTTTGCTCTTTGTTCTTTGCATCTGTGGTGTAGAGATCCAAAAGCTCAACACCCATTTGTGCTGCCTTTTTGAATAGCTGGCGTCTGTAAGAAATATCTTCACACATTCCTGATAGAGCAAGGAGAATTCGTCCCGTAAATATGTTGTCGTTGTAGAGTGATTTACCAATATAACTCTGAGCCGTTTTTTTAAGTTCGCAACAGAGATCTATCGCAAGCTCTATTGCCTTTCTGCGGGTGATTCTCGTAGCCTGGAGGAGAACGATATCGCCGGGAGAAATGTTGTGTTTGCTTCGTAGTTCTTCTCGAAGTGATTCATTCAAATACTCTTCACCACTGAAATCTCTAACGTTTGGGATTATCAGAGCGTCAATAGATTTTCTTTGAAGCAGTGAATCCTTTGCAAACGAATTTATTACAACATGCTTTATATTTTGACCAGTAGGTGGGCAGTACTTTATTAAAAGCTTTTCAACTCCAGAACAGGTGCATTTCATATGTTCTCGCTCCCACCAGAAGTCATGATGATGTCCAATGAACAACTTTTCTGGATGTTCTTCAGCGTATTGAGAAAGTGCAATAGCTACCGGTAAGTTCAAACCCAGCGACCACATATTGTTTACAATAATGACTTCATAACTACAAAGTGACTTTATAAATTTCTTATAGATTACTGTGACGTATTTGGTAATATAATCAACAATAGAATTTTCATCATAATCTTCAAGATTTTCAAAGCAGTTATGATATATAGTATTGTATATTGAATTATCAAATCCAATTTCAGGAATACAAATATCTACGCCTTTTTCATTGTTGCCCGCAATTATATGCACGTTATGGCCTAAACGAACCAGAACTGTTTTCCATCTTTCCATTTCCAATGAAACCCCATCCATTAACCCTGCCCTGTAGTGAATAAGCGCTATGTTCATGTCATCACCTCGCTTAGATCATACCATTATTGGCTTATTCAAGCGTATAAAGCCTTTGTTTGAACAAGGCACAACGCGTTATTAGGGGGCTGAATCTTCAATTTGAAAAGGCAAAACAGCACTAAAGAAGCGTGTTTCAAAAACCTCCTTCGAGATTGCCCCGTGAGACCTGTTTTGGACACAGTAAATACAAAACTATAGGTCCACGTCAAAAAGAGGTCTCAGAATCGATTTTCGAGGCAGGTTTTTTCAAGCAGATTTTTTGACACGATGAGTTTGCCAAAGTCGTTCACATATTCATGCTCTTGAGGACGTTTGCAATATAATGTCTCTTATATTGCAAAACTGACGAAAACCAGAACCACTCAAAAGTGCTCTTACAGACGGTATTTGCCAGAGGATTTGACTTTTCGCTTTTCTTTGCTGTACATTATATGTGGT
>QNAO01000048.1 GCA_003641785.1 Thermotogae bacterium | reverse complement strand
TCAGATCTTGCAGAAAGTGATCTCCTCTATGGAAAACTCCAAGCCTTTTTGTCCAGTGTGGAAAACAAACAGAAGATCGTCAAGATCAGCGCACTTAACGGATTTAACATTGAGAGTCTTTTCAGTGAAATTGAAGACACGTGGAACACTCTAGAACACAATGGAAAGCTCGTACAAAAAAGAAAGATACGTGTGCAGAAGCATGCCAGTCAAATCATTGGAGAGCTTGTCGAAAAGACACTTCCACATATCGAAGGAAATTCCGCAGAAGAAATCGCTATGAAACTGCTTGAAAGGATATGCTCTAAAAAGATCACCTAAGATGAAGTGGTCAGGGGGGAGGGATTTGAACCCTCGGCCTCCGGACCCCGATTCCGGCGTTCTTCCTTCTGAACTACCCCCTGCAGTCTGAATTATACACCGAAAGGTAGGCCCCTGTGAAGGGGCCATCGCTTTCCTTAGAGCGAATCTTGTAGATCCCTATGTTGTAGTATAATGTTTCTTATCACTTTTCACGGAGGTTGTCATGAACCTTTTGTATATTTTACCTGCTATTTTTTTGGGATGGGTTTTAGGGGCAAATGACAGTGTCAGCGTTTTTGGGCCACTTGTTGCAACCGGCGTGGTTAGGTACAGAATCGCCACGCTGGTGAGTAGCTTTTTTGTCGTTTTAGGAGCAACAGTTGGGGGGGGTCCTGGAATAACCACTCTCAGTAAACTCACGTCTCTAAATCTCGAACAAACAGCAGTTGCAATTCTTGCAGCGGCTGTGAGTGTGCTGATAATGATACTGTTGCGTGCCCCCTCTTCGATTTCTCAATCAATCGTTGGGAGTCTGATAGGTCTGAGTGTGGCCACGGGTTGCGGTAATGTTAACTGGGGCTCATTAGGCGAGATAGTCGCGTTGTGGATTGCAACACCACTGACTTCCGGAATATGTGCATTCCTTCTTTACAAGCTGATCTCGCACTACTTCAGAAAGATCAAAAGTGTTCAGGCTCAAGATGCTGTCATCAAGGCTGCAAGCATCCTTGGAATATGTTATGGATCATTTTCTCTGGGAGCAAACAACGTTGCGAATGTTACTGGCCCACTCACAGGCAGACTGATGAGTGTGGATACTGCGCTTCTCGTCGGAGGAATATCAATAGCCTTCGGAATTCTTACTTTCAGCAGAAGAGCGGTACTCACAGTTGGTAAAAGTATCGTGGCTTTGGATCATTTTTCATCTTTGATATCTGTTGTTGCCTCAGCGATAACAGTATGGGTGTATTCTATTGTTGGAGTCCCCGTGTCAGCTACACAATCTATTGTTGGGGCTGTGATCGGTGCGGGTCTTTCAAGAGGCGTGGGATTGGCCGAAAAGAAGACACTTTTGCGAATCGTCTCGGGATGGGTTTTCACACCTGTAAGCGCGGGCATTCTTTCGGCTGCGCTTTTTTCCATCTTGAAAATCCTGAGAGGGGGATGAGATGGCCTGGATCGTGGGAAAACGAGAACAGGAGATAATTAAAGTTGTGAATGAATATCTGAAAACAGTCAGCTCTGAACTGAAAGCTGCAAAACAACTTTTGAAAGCGTATCTTTCAAAAGACACACAAGATATCGAGACTTTGACTGAAGCGGTTAGACTGAGGGAAAGCAATGCAGACAGTCTTAGGCGTAAGGTAGAGAGCATGATGTACAGCGGTGCTTTTCTTCCGAATTTCCGTGGAGACCTTTTGGGAATTCTGGAATCAGCAGATAAGGTGGCAAATCGAACAGAATACTTCGCTGACATCCTTGAGCTTCAGACTCCCGAGATCCCGGATTGGCTTGAGGACACGCTTATCAGGGAACTCGATCTCTCCGTGGAATCTTATGAGCTCCTAATGAAAGCTATTAAAAACCTCTTTCGGGATTTAGAAAAGGCAGCTGAATATGTTATAGAAACCGAAAAAAAGGAACATGAAACTGATATAGTTGAAAGAGAGCTACTAAAGAAAATCTTCAGCATGAATATCCCGTTAGCACAGAAAATGGAGCTCAAAGAACTCGTTCAGACAATCGCGGATATATCCGATAGAGCCGAGGACTGTTCAGACAGAGTTGAGATTGTTCTGATGAAGAGGAGGGTCTGACTTGTCAGAGATAGGAAATGAATTCGAGCGAACAGTTGAAATAATGAGAAAGCTCAGGTCTCCACAGGGATGTGAATGGGACAGACAGCAAACGCATGAATCACTCAAACCCTACATCATAGAGGAGGCTTATGAACTCGTAGAGGCAATAGATGAAAGAGATGCTGAAAAACTGAAAGAGGAACTTGGGGACGTTCTGCTTCAGGTACTCTTTCACGCTCATATATCGGCCGAAGAAAATGAATTCACCATAACAGATGTGCTGAAAACGTTATCTGATAAACTCATCAGACGTCATCCCCATGTATTCGGAAACGCGAAAGGCTATTCCTACAGACAGTGGGAAAGAATCAAGTCTGAAGAAAAAGGAAAGGATACTCACAGCGCAATAGGAGATCTCAACCCAGCATTACCGTCGTTGAGCCTTGCGAGGCGCGTACAAGAAAATGCTGCTGCTGTGGGCTTTGACTGGCCAAGTGTTTCCGGTGCTTTGGAAAAGACGAAAGAGGAAATTTCAGAACTTACGGAAGTAATGGATGTCAAAGAGTATAGGAAAATTGAAGAGGAAGTAGGTGATATACTTTTCTCGATTGTGAATGTTGCCAGATTTCTAAAAGTAGATCCAGAAATCGCACTTCGAAAGGCAACGAAAAAATTCATCAGGCGATTTCAGCAAGTCGAGAAAATTGTCTCAGAGAAAAATGTTGATTTGAGAGATCTAAGCTTAGAGGATCTCGACACACTGTGGGAAGAAGTGAAGGGAGGAGAAACAAAATGAAGAAGTGGCTAGCAATCATTGTAATTGTGTTGATCTCGGCGATTCTGATTGGCGAGGAAGAAACTCCGCAGGCAACGGATGTTGTCGCAGTGGTGAACGGAACAGTGATAACAAGTGATCAGCTTAACAGAGAAGCGGGATTAGAAAGAATATTGGCACAGGTGAAATCTATCGATGAGAGGTTTTTTCAGACACTCACAACCACCAGTGAGGGTCTCAACGCACTGCTGCGCTATAAAAGAGAGGTCCTGAATTCGCTGATAGATCAGGTGCTAATCAAGCAAATTGGTGAATCGCTCGGAATAACGGTTTCTAAGAAAGAGATAGAAGAGATGGTCTCCAATGAACTGAACGCGACGCTACAACAGTATGGAATGACAGAAAGCGATTTGGATTGGTATCTGAAGCAATCAGGCTTAGGAGATCTTGAAGGCTTTAAGGAAAGGCTCCGCTGGATTTTATCGGTTCAAAAAGTTGTAACAGATATACAGGAAAGCGTCACATCTGAAGCCACTGTAACTGAACAAGATGCACAGCAGTATTATAATGACAACAAAGACGCTTTCGCTTACAAAGATTCAGTTGAACTGCTTAGAATTGTGGTTAACACTGAAGAAGACGCTAACGCAGCTCTGGAGAGAATAAGATCAGGTGAAGACTTCACAGCAGTTGCCAGCGATGTTTCCATAGATCCTCTTACGAAAGACAAAGCAGGTGACATGGGGTGGGTCGAGAAGAACACTGGCCTCATCAAAGAAGACCTCGAGGACAAAATATTCAATGCTCCAAAAGGAGCAATTCTTGGTCCTTTCCAGGTGAGTTCTGGCTGGGAAATCTATCGTGTTGTTGATAAGCAACTTGGAGGTTATCGGCCCTTTGAGGAAGTTTCCCAAAACATCGTAGACTACCTACTCCAACAGCAAAAACTACAGATGTGGCAGAATTGGCTTACACAGCAGTTCCAAAGTTTTAAAGACTCGAGTGAGATAAAAATTTATCTCATGTCATCGGAGGAATCGAATGAATGAAACTGAAAACAATGACAATGGAATGGACAGGAAATAGCCTGAAGCTTGTAGATCAAAGAAAGCTGCCCCATGTCATAGAAATAGTTGAATGCGGTAGTTATCACCAGGTTGCCGAGGCGATACGAGAAATGATAGTCCGCGGAGCTCCAGCGATAGGCGCAGCGGCGGCGTTTGGTTATGTGCTTGGTGCTATGGAAAGTCCAGAAAACGATGATATATCATCAATCAAAGCGCACATGAGGAACGTGTATAAGAAACTCGCCTCAACAAGACCAACCGCGGTGAACCTTTTCTGGGCACTGAATAGAATGGAGAAAACACTTACAGAGATATCAGATCTTTCACAAATGATAGAAACTTTGGAGCAAGAGGCTTTAAGAATAGCCTATGAAGACATCGAAATCAACAAAACCATTGGCCGCTACGGTGCTTCTCTTTTGAAAGAGAAATCATCAGTGCTAACACACTGCAATGCCGGAGCTCTTGCAACAGTTGACTACGGTACAGCTCTTGGAGTAATTAGAAGCGCGGTGTCTCAGGGCAAAAAGATAAAAGTGTACGTCGACGAAACGAGACCTTACCTTCAGGGAGCTCGACTGACGGCATGGGAACTGCTTCAAGAAGGTATTCCTGCTACTTTGATCACAGACAACATGGCTGGATGGGTTATAAAGCAGAAGCTCGTCGATGCCGTCGTCGTCGGTGCTGACAGGATAGCCGCCAACGGTGATGTAGCAAACAAGATAGGAACTTACTCTGTTGCAGTACTGGCAAACAGAAACAAGATTCCTTTCTACGTGGCTGCTCCGGTTTCTACAATAGATCCAGAGATCAAATCCGGGAGTGAGATACCAATAGAAGAACGTTCTCACAGCGAAGTTACCCACGTGAATGGAGTGAAAATCGCCCCTGAAGGCATTGGCGTTTACAATCCCGCATTTGACGTGACAGAGCACGAGTTAATCACTGCCATAATAACAGAAAGAGGGATAATCCGTCCCCCGTATAAAGAAAACATCGCTCGCATCATTTGGGGAGGGAAATAATTGAGGATAAATCCTCTGGAAGACGGGAGCTTAAGAAGCTCGAATGTGAAGAAGAAGAAAAAGAAATCGAAAAAATCACAAAAGATCGGATCGGGCTTTCAGGAAGGATTCATAGAAACGCTTGAAGAGGTACAGATATCCGATTTAGAAAGAGCTCTACAAGCCACGATAAAAGAGGTTGTTGACTTGGGAAACAATTTGATTCGTTCTCCCACTACCCAGAACTTTCATAAGTACAGGGAAGCTGTTAAGTCATTTCTTAAACTCATCGAAAAGAGGCTTTATATAGTTGACAAAAGTTTTTCACCCCAAGAAGGTCTCTATATGGTAGCAAGGGAAGTAGACGAGAATCTTCAGCAAATTGCCGAATCTCTTATTGACGTGGAGAAGAGCGCGTTGAACCTGTCTGCAAAAGTCGAGACAATATACGGTTTACTCATGGATCTGTACAGGTGACGCTATGGTCGAAAAAGCGGTGAAGTCATTTCTTAGTATCGTGAACAATTGTCAAGGAATGAGTGTTTGTGCTTGCTCTAACGATGCGCATTTTCTAAAGCACCTCTCAAAAGAGATCGAAACAAGGGCAAAATTCGACTCATTGATCTTAGAAAATGTGCGTCAGATAGGAATAGACGATGTAAGGCTTGTGGGAGAATTTCTAAGTACTCCGCCTTATGAATTTGGAATCAAAATAATTCTTATTCATGAAGCTGACAAAATGACTCAGGAGGCGGCCAATGCCTTGTTGAAAATAATAGAAGAGCCGCCTCTATACTCAACAATTGTCTTAACAACAACCAGATACTCCTCTTTGCTACCAACTATTAGAAGCAGGATTATAAGCTTTTCTTTCAATCTTTCCAAAGAAGACTATAACGCTCTTCTCGAAAAACTCATTGGTGAAGAAGAAACGAAGCGCTTTGCTGTGAAACTCGCGCAGGATTTTGATATATTTGTGCACTTGTGGCAGAATCCTGATCTCAACTCCGTTAATTTGCCACAGGTCAACGAACTGGAAGACTTCTTCACAGATAAAGGCAGAACAGGTGAAGGGAAACTGTCGTTCTATCTCTGGCTCAAAGAGTTGTGTGAACGGTTTTGCACCTCAACAAGATCTGAATTTGTCAATCTGTACACCACTTTAATAAACCACGCTTCTGGATCAAGTCTCTCTAAATTTATAATGGAACTTACTAAAACAGCCATGCTTTTTCTTGAGCAGAAGAAACACTTAGATCCTGATACATACATCTTTCTTGATGAAATACTACGAAGTAGATCCATGAACTTCAATAACCCGCTCACCCTGTTAAACGTTATGATCCGGGTGCGCGGAGCAGTAAGGGGTGAAGAATGTTGGAGATAACTGCTGTTGCTTATGGAATAGAGCTACTCCCAAAGGGAAAGATTCATTACTACTCTGAAAATGGAGAAGAGATCTCTGTAGGGGACTTAGTACTTGTCATGACGGAGTTCGGAATAGATGTTGGCAAGGTTATGATAGGTCCAAGAGAGATGAACATAGAGCAGATAAGAGCAGAGCTGAAGCCGATTATAAGAAAGCTGACACAAGAAGACTTGAAAGAACATACGAAAAACGTTGAAGACAGTAAGAAGGCTCTCGAGCTGTGCAAGAAAAAGGTAAAGGAGCATCAGCTACCAATGACAATGCTGTATGCTCGGTACATGTTCGACAGATC
>QNAO01000047.1 GCA_003641785.1 Thermotogae bacterium | reverse complement strand
GCGAGAAGCAACCGTCGGTCCGCTGTCCTGCACGATAAAGGTATCGGGCTGAGTAACAAATATCTTTTCTATTCTCTGGCCCAAGACTTCTGCGGCTATCATGGCGACTACAGTTTTTGCACCCTGTCCCATTTCCGTGCCCCCAATGCTTATCGTGACAGTCCCATCAGTGTGGACATGAACCTGGGCACATGAAGCATCGAGATGCCTGCCAGCCGCCCCGAGGCTTACTCCGTATATTATGTGAGATAACCCAAGTCCCCTCTTCTTGAACCGATGCGTTCTGTTGAATTCGTCGACTTCTCTTCGCAGCTTGTCGTAGTTTGAAATCTTTTTCACGTTTATCAGGGTTTTCCTCGCTCCAACAGAATTTTTAAGCTTCTGACCCGTTGATGTTTCACTTCCAACATCCAGCGAGTTTCTCATCCTTATTTCAAAGGGGTCCATTCCCATTTTCGATGCAGCCACATCCATCACAGACTCCATTGCAAAGAGAACTTGTGGCGAGCCAAACCCTCTGAAAGCGCCACAGGGAACTTTGTTCGTGTAAACCCCGAAAACATCAACTTTCACATTCGGTACCGAGTACGCTCCACAGGCATGGGTCAGAGTCCTGTACATAACTATTGGCGAGAGTGTGGAGTAGGCACCCATATCTAAGTAGATTTTTGCCTCCACGGCCATAATGGATCCATTTTTCGAAAAGCCAACACGGTACAAAGATTTGGATGGATGACGCTTGCTTGTCTCCATTATGTCGTCTTCTCTGGAATAGACGATTTTCACAGGCTTCCTGGTGAGAAACGAAAGCAGAGCTGCTTTCGCAGCTACCCAGGAGGGAACATCTTCTTTTCCACCAAAGGCACCGCCAGTTTCTGTCTGAATGGCCTGTACCCTGTTCAGTGGAAAGCCAAGGACTTCCGCGATGTCCTTCTGAACATAGAACGGGCACTGCATGGAGCAATAGATTTTCATAATTCCCTCTGGCTCATAAACAGCAACAGCGCCTTGAGTTTCGAGATAGGCGTGCTCCTGATAATCTGTCTCGAACTCGCTCTCTATAATTAAGTGACTCTTTTCAAAAGCTTCCTTGACACTTCCTCTTCTTATTTTCTTGTGAAATGCCACATTCTTCTCGCCATTGACAACCTGTGTTGTTCTTACAGCGTCGTCGAGGCTCAAAACAGGTTCAAGAGCTTCCAATCTAACCCGTATGCTTTTCAGCGCAGTGGATAGAGCTTGTTTGCTTTCTGCGGCGACGAGAGCCAAAGCGTCTCCCTCAAAACGAATCTCAGCACCTTCCGGTACCAAAAGAGGCATGTCCTTTACAACACTTCCCATCATGTTGTTTCCAGGAACGTCTTTTGCCGTCGCAATGGCAACTACTCCTGGAATTTTCAGCGCTTCGCTTGTATCTATGGACACGAATCGAGCTCGGGGTACACGGGCGTACAGAACACCCCCCAGTAACTCTCCATCAAATTTGTAGTCCGAAACAAAACGAGCCCTGCCAGTCGCCTTCTCAATGCCCTCGATTCTCTTAACACTCTTCCCCACTATTTTCAATTCTTCCACCCCCCGAAACCCAATGGGTTTTGTGAATCACAATCAATTCATCACTCGAAGAGATTAACGAAACTCTGCTCTGAAACGTTCACGAGACCCCTATCTGTGATCTTCAGCTGTGGTATAACCGCAAGTTGAATGAAAGACAACTGCATCAGAAAATTACCATTTGTGCAACCCAGCTTCCTCAGTGCATCGTTCGTTGCCCTTATTTGATCTGCAACCGTGAAGAGATCTGAATTGGACATCAAACCAGCTATGGGTAAGTCTATCTTGGACAGAACCTTCCCATTCATACAAACGGTTATTCCACCACCAATGTTTTTAATGACTCTTGCCGCAAGACACATATCAGCGTCGTTGTAACCCACAACACACAAGTTGTGGGCATCGTGACCTATACTTGTTGCTACTGCCCCTCTTTTGAAGCCAAGTCCCTGTACAAAACCGACTGAGAATCCACTGGCTTTGTGTCTGTCAAAGATAACTATCTTACAAATGTCTCTATCGGAATCCGAAGTAACAAGATCCTTTTCTGCATCAACTTTCATTAGCACCTGATCTGTCAAAAGACTGTCTCTCTTGGTCCTTATAACTCTAACTTTACGTCTATTCCCTTTTGCTCTTACCTTTAAGTCACCGGCATTAAAGTCAATTATATTTATTTTACCCAATGCAGCAGGTATATCAGAATATGTCCCCTTGAAATCTTCAACAGGCTTTCCATCAATGGCAACTACCTTTGAATCCTTAAACACCATTTTCACAGAAAACGTCTCCAGATCCTCAAGTACCAACATGTCAGCCTTGTATCCGGGCGCAATTGCCCCCATACTGCGCAGTCCAAAGTATCTCGCCGTGTTTATTGTGGCCATTCGGATAGCCATCACAGGGTCTGTGCCCATCTCAATGGATCTTCGAACCATATAGTCCACGTGCCCTTGTTTCAGTATATCCAGAGCATCTCTATCATCAGTGCAAAAGGAAAAGAACATGTGGTTAGTGGTATTCACAGCTTTTAATAACTTTTCAAGATCTTTTGCCGCACTTCCTTCTCGTATGAATATCTGCATACCCTTTGAAAGCTTTTCTTCAGCTTCTTCAACAGATAAACTCTCATGATCTGATCGAATAAAGGCATCTATGTAAGCATCTAAATCTCTTCCCGAAAGGCCCGGTGAATGACCATCAATTTTCTTATACTTGTGTCTGAACAACTCTATCTTGCCAATCAAGTCGTTATCTGCGTTCAGAACACCGTGAAAATTCATTACTTCTCCAAGTGAAATGATCCTCGTTGGATACTTTTCGAGAAAACCTATCATATCCTCGACACCCAGTCTGGCTCCGGATGTTTCAAACTCAGTAGAAGGCACCGAAGATGGGAAACCTATATAAACATTCAGCGGAATTCCCTCTGTGGCTTTGATCATATACTCTATTCCTCTCAGGCCGAGAACATTTGCTATTTCATGGGGATCTGCTATTACTGTGGTTGTTCCTCTCGCGGTTACGGCTCTGGCAAATTCTCTTGGTGAAAGCATGGAACTCTCTACATGCAAATGGGCATCTATGAGTCCCGGAACAACAAGCATCCCCTTGAGATCTATCACTTCTTCACCTTCTTGATAATCACCTATTCCTGCTATTCTCTTTCCATATAGAGCAATGTTTCCATGTTGTATCTTGCCGGAAAACACATTTAAAATTCTGGCGTTTTTGATCAGCACACTCGGTTTTGTCCGCCCGAGCGCCACTGCGATCAAGTCCTTTATTCTCAACAGTCTTACCCCCTTGCGTTGAAATTACCTGTTCGCCACAAAATAATGCAAACTTGGGCAAGAATGGGCTCTCGAAAGTCAAGAAACTAACGAAACTCATAAACTTTGGATCAACTTTCAATCAAATTGAGAAATTCGGTCACACTTTTCACCCTTGGCAAGCCCTTGATTTTTCTGTTGTAAGGCCAGTCCATGATTACCGTCTCAATGCCGTTCAGTGTTAAGTCACGAATGTGGTGGGGAGCATCTTCCAGAGCTTTTTGAATGCCAATCTTTCTGCAGAGAGAGCCCTTCTCAGAAGTAACGAGTACTTTTGGTTCCACTCCTACATGTTTTCTAATCCAGTTCGCCGTTTGAACTTCAACAAATCTGCCCTTCGTTGGAAATCTGGAAGTGATAAAGACACATTCACAGTTAAAATGTAGAACAAAATTTCTCAGATTTTCAAGGTCTTCTACTGTTGCAAATGTAGGCAGAGATTCATAGAAATTCTCCGTTTCTCTTATTCTTTGCCACACCAGAAGTTCCTTTTCTCGGGTTAGTCCGGGAATTGATAAGTAGAAATCCCAAACACGAATCTCCACATCTACAGGGGTGTTGAACATCTCATGGGCCAATTGAAGAAAGGCTTTGTTGAAATCAGCTAACACATCGTCGACATCTATCATCACAACCAAAACAATTCCCCCTTAAATGGGGTATACCGCCTCGTCTATCTCTTCGACGAAACCCGCGTCCAAACCAATTCTTCGAACATACTTTTCCAAAAGAAATTTTCTTCCAACTTCTCCAAGCACAGCAAAGATCAAGAGATCCTCATCGTTTTCAGCGAGTAAACCAGCTTCCTCTCTGAGATTATGCACCTCCGGTGGTAGCACATCAGCAGGTCGAACATCTATGGCTTTTTCTCCTTGAAGTATCTTTTCCATAAGATCGGGATCTATCGGCGCTGGAGGCCTACCATAAAGGCCTTTGACATAGTTTTTAACCTCGTTTGTCGTCTTTGAATACCTTTCCTTAGACATGACATTAAGAATTGCCTGAACACCAACAATTTGGCTCGTTGGAGTGACGAGAGGAGGATAACCAAGTTCTTTTCTAACTCTGGGTATCTCCTCGAGAACATCCTTGAGTTTGTGAATCATGTTCTGCTCCTTGAGTTGCTTGATCATGTTCGAATACATGCCGCCCGGAACTTGGGCATAAAGGATTCTTGGTTCTATCGTCACCATCTTCACGTCGTAGGAAGAGTATTTCTTGCGAACGCTCTCAAAATGGTTTGTCAAGAAGTTCAGCGCTTCCCAGTCAATTTCTGGAAGAACGCCCTGTCGATTCAAAGTGTAGTAGAAAGGCTCAAAAGGTGGTTGGGATGTCCCCATAGCAAAAGGAGACAGCGCCGTATCTATGAGATCCACAGAAGCCTCTATCGCGGCTTGATAGGTAGCAATAGCAAGGCCAGATGTACAATGAGAATGAATTTCAATAGGAACGGGTAAATCTTCCTTTAACGTACTCACAAGTTTATAAGCGTCTGGAGGCGTCAAAAGACCAGCCATATCTTTTATACATATGGAATCAGCTCCGAGATCTACCAGCTTGCGGGCAAATGATTTGTAGTACTCAAGCGTGTGAACCGGGCTGGTCGTGTAGGAAATCGCTCCTTGAACATGTGCTTTCATCTTCTTAGCTGTTTCCATCGCAGTAACGAGGTTTCTTTCATCGTTCAACGCATCGAATACCCTTATTATGTCCAGACCGTTTTCAACCGCCTTTTCCACAAATAATTTAACAACATCGTCCGGATAATGTCTGTAGCCAACTAAATTTTGCCCACGCAGCAGCATCTGAAGTTTTGTGTTTTTTATTCGCTCTCTTATTAGTCTCAGTCTCTGCCACGGGTCTTCATTTAGAAATCTCACCGCAACATCAAAAGTTGCTCCTCCCCAAATCTCCATGGAATGAAAACCCATTTGATCCATCGCTTCCAGAGCAGGCAGCATGTCCTGTGTCGACATTCTTGTAGCGATCAAGGATTGATGTCCATCTCTGAGTGTCGTATCTACAAACACAATCACACCTCCGAGAACCGTCTGAGTAATTCCAGCGAGAGTCGCACTCTATCTTCGAAACTGTCCAAAAGGGCAAACTCTTCTTCTGAATGGAATCTACCTCCAGAAATTCCAAGGCCATCAACAGATGGAACACCCTTAACCGCAAAAAAGGCGCTATCAGCCCCACCAGAAGCGTGCACAAGCGGCAGATTTATATTCAACTTATCAAGGATTTCAAGAATAATCCTCTTCATCTCTCGATTTTCTGGCATGGGGGGGCGAGCTTTGATTAAAGTGTAGGTGCTTTTAGTCCCTGGTATGTGGGATGTTGAGAGAACCTTTTGAATGAACCTCTCAAGTTCGCTGAGTTCATGCTCAACAGAAAACCTCACGTCAAAGTATGCGGAAGCTTCGTTGGGAGTGATGTTAGATTTTTTACCGCCTTTGACAATTGTTGGATTGACTGTTAGGGACAAGTTGGCAGAATTGAACTGATAGATTTCACAGATCTTGTGTGCAATTTCTACCACGGCGTTTGCACCTTCTTCCAGTCGCGAAGCATGCCCGCTGATTCCCTTCACTTCAAGCTGAAGAGAAGCTATACCTTTTCTGGAAATAACCAGACCGTTGTTTTCTCTACCCGGTTCAAAGGAAAGACAGCACTTGCTCTGCTCTGCTATCTCAGAAAAGATCTCTCTACTCTCTTTAGAGCCCAACTCTTCGTCGACATTGAGAATCACACAGACATCGCTTATCCCTTCGGAGACAGCCCTTTGTAAGGTTGCAAGCGCCGTTATCACTCCACCTTTCATATCCGCGGCTCCGGGCCCACGGACAACGCCACTCTCGAGTTTGAAAGGGCGTTTTTCTGCTTCTTTTTCTGGGAATACCGTGTCCATATGACCTATGAGTGTCTTATATGGTGGATTCCCAAGTTTACCGACGAACGCTGCTCTTGTTTTTGTCGTGGAAAACCCCATATCTTTCAGAATATCGAGCACAAAAAGTGTTCTCCTCAGCTTTTCTTCACAGGAAATATCGAAACCTGTATCGGTATTCACCAGTCTTTCATAAATATTCAGCCAGTGTCTGTCCATCGATACTCACCCCTCGCTCAAAGCCCAAGTTCTTCAGTTACAAGCACAACAGTAATTCGTCCCGATGTTCTTGTACTGCTCTCAAGAATGAGAAGATTCTGGCAAATCCTTTGATCTGAATCACAATCACAGCAAAAACCAGTCTGAGCACACGGAGTTGACAAGTTGAGTCTCTTTGCATTCATTGGAGCAATATAACGAATTCTTTC